>JARRLJ010000286.1:0-3956 GCA_037387025.1 Gemmatimonadales bacterium | reverse complement strand
CGAAATCCAGATGGCGCAGGATGTCGTGGTCGAATACCGCGATGTTGCCGCTCGTCATGTACGCCACGACGATATGATTCTCGTTTTCGCATAGCTTGCGGAGAATCCCTCCCATCGAGATGACATCGTCATCGGGATGTGGTGAAAAGACCACAACGCGCTTGCCCAACGCGAGCTTTGCACGGCCTCGGATCTTATCCTGCAGTCCATTGAATACGCTGCCGTTCAACGCACCCGCTGTTCCGTGTCTGGATAACAGCGAACTCAAGTGGTTTTCACGGTAGTCGTTCTTGGCGAGCTTCAGAATTGCCTTACCCGTATGCTCGGCGAGCCACACCACTGCCCTCTCAGTCAAGTGGTCGGTCCATTCGACCGATTCGAGGATCCAAGGTGTCTTGATGCGTGTCAGTTCGCCTGCGGCAGAAAGGTCGAGGAACACGGTGGCATTGGGATGTTGCTGCAGATACGTGGCGGTGACGTCCTGCGAGATGGGCTCCTCCACTGCTCGGCGCGCGACGTTGGCCTTGTGCTCACCGGTCGCGATTAAGGCTACCTCTTTCGCGTCCAAGATAGTGGCGATCCCCATGGTGATCGCCTCTGCAGGGACGTTGTCCTCACCAAAGAAATCGGCAGCTGCATCTTTCCTCGTGATCGTGTCCAAAGTGATTAGTCGCGTGCGCGACTCCGGCGGCGAACCCGGTTCGTTGAACCCGATGTGTCCGCTTCGTCCAATACCGAGTATCTGGAAATCGATACCGCCCGCCTCCCTGATCGAGTTCTCGTAGGCTTCACAGTGGGCCGCCAGCTCTGAGCGAGGGACACTACCGTCGGGTACGTGCGTGTTGGCCGGATCCAGGTTCACGTGAGAGAAGAAGTTCTCCCGCATGAACATCCGGTAGCTGTGGATACTGGACGGAGACATCGGGTAATACTCGTCGAGGTTGAACGTAATGACCCGTGAAAAATCAACTTCTCCTTCCTGATGGCGACGAATCAGCTCGCGATAGATCCCTATGGGTGTACTCCCCGTAGCCAACCCGAGAACGCAATGGCCCTTTGCCGCTGTCTCACGCTGGATGATCTCGACTATGTGGGCTGCGAGCAGAGAAGCGAGGTCACCGTGGTCCTGGACGATGGTCGTCTTGATTCTCTCGCGGTCGCGCGAACCGGTAAGATGATGGTTGGTCCGCTCGGCCTGAGTGGTCAGAGTAGAAGTCATAGTGCAATAAAGTTAGTTCGGAAGACCGCAGCTGGCACTACCTGGCAGGTTGCGAGGCGACAGCTTATGAGACATCATAACGGCGCCGTTCTCCAGCGGAATCAGCCATCAAGAGAGCAGACTAGGAGCACCATGCACAGAACCAGGGAAAGAGTCATCGGCGGACTTGTCGCTACAACCTATTGCCTGTTTATCAGCTCCTGCGGCGAGACCTCACAGATCAAGAAAGTGCTGCTGATAGGGTTGGATGGTGTGAGGGTCGATGTATTGGCCGAGGCGGATACACCTCATTTGGACGGTTTGATCGAGCGAGGGGTCTTCACTGACCGTGCGCAAACTAGGCCACCAACCGTCAGTGGCCCGGGGTGGTCCAGTATGCTCACGGGGGTGTGGTCGGACAAGCACTTGGTAACCGGAAACAACTTCGAAGGCAACGACTACGCCACATATCCAGATTTCCTGACCCGTCTGGAGCAGATCGATCCAGAGTTCGAAACATTTGCGGTGCTAGACTGGCCACCGCTCGGGAGTTCCATTTCTGGCGGACCGCTCATCAGCAATGCAGTGGACACGAAACTCAATGTGGACGGTGATGAGCTGGGATACGCGGAGGCTGATGCACGTTCACTGGCGCTTGCGACTGAGTACCTAGCCAACGAGGATCCTGATGCAGCCTTTGTCTACCTCGGTGATGTTGACGTCGTCGGTCACGAGCACGGTTCGCTGTCACCTGAGTACGAAGCTTCGATCGAGAATGCCGATAAACAGGTTGGAGAGCTGCTGCGCGCCCTGGAGCAAAGGCCCGCGTACCATGAGGAAGACTGGCTGATAATAGTCAGCACGGACCATGGGCGCCGGGATGATGGGGGGCACGGCGGTACGTCGGCGCTCGAGCAGACGATCTTTTGCCTGATAAGTGGTCCGGCAGCGGGTGTTGGCGCAATTGAAGAGCCAGTCGACATAGTTGACGTTGCGGTTACCGCGTTAGTTCACCTGGGCATTGAGATCGACCCGGACTGGCAGCTGGACGGGAAGCATATTTCGTTGAGGCTTCATGACTGAACCCACCGTGGTGGCCAACCGGATCGCGGCATTGCAGCACGCCTTTACCACGGAATACGGTGCTCCGGGTGCGCACATGGCGCGAGTCCCGGGCCGAGTGAACCTCATCGGTGATCACACCGACTACAATGGATTGCCTGTACTACCAATGGCGATACAGCGAGACGTGCTGCTGTTATGTCGTGTGCGGGAGGATGCCCGGATCTGCGTTGCCAATGTCGATCCTCAGTTTGATTCGAGAAAATTTGAGGTAGCTGCGGAAATCGCATCTAGCGAGCCGGGGGATTGGTGCAACTATCTAAAGGCCGCGGCCCAGGCACTGGCACAGCAGCACCCGTCGCTGCGTGGGTTCGATGGAATGCTGTCATCCACCGTTCCGATTGCCGCAGGATTGAGTTCCTCATCGGCGATTCTGATGGCTGCCGCATTGATGCTTGTCGACCTGAACCACCTGGCGATAGCGGCGCACGAACTGATGGACATGATGGCCAAGGCGGAGCGATACGTCGGAACGCAGGGTGGCGGGATGGACCAGGCCACATGCATGGGTGCCGAAGCTGGTTCGGCCAGCCGGATCGACTTCGACCCACTGCGCATGACACATGTGCCCGTGCCTCATACATGGAGGTTCGTAGTAGCGAACAGCCTGGTACGAGCGGACAAGTCCGGATCGGCCATGGGTGAATACAATCAGAGGGCCGGCGATTGCGGGAAGGCGCTCGCGATGGTTGCTGCAAGTCGGGGAACTCGCGAAATCAAGTCCTACGCCGACCTCATGTCAGATACTTCTCTGCAGGAGATGCTCCACACCGCCAAACACGTGCTAAACGGAACGCTGTTCAAGCGGTTCCGTCACGTCGTCACCGAGGGTAATCGCGTTACGTCAGCGACAAAGGCTATGCGGTTTGACGACCTCGAGCAGTTTGGCCAAATCATGTCGGAATCGCATCGGAGCTTACGGGACGATTTCGAAGTGAGCTGCACGGCACTCGACGAATTGACGGAGATGGCTGTTGACGCGGGAGCTTCGGGCGCCCGGCTCACAGGTGCCGGGTTCGGTGGTTGCGCGGTCGCGCTCTGCTCGGAGGACCGGGTGGACAGTGTCGTTGCGGCGCTCGAGCGAGATTTTTACGCCAAGCGCGAACTGACAGGCGAAATCGAGAACGTACTATTCATAGCCGAGCCATCGAGCGGCGCCGCAGTTATAGAGGTCTAGTTTACCTGTCGTTTCTGCCCTTTTCCTACCGGCGGTTATTCAAACCCCACCTTCGGCAGCGTGTTGAACAACGCGAACCCGGCCACTATGACGAGTGCCGCACAAATGAGCCCAATCCCAATGCTGCCATAAATGAAATACCCGGTGCCAAACAGCGCGCCGTAGATCATCACCAAGCCGAAGAACCAGCAAAGAAGCGCGGCTGTTACACTGTCGCGGCCTGTCGAGGGAATGACATTAACGGCTTTGCGCCAGCCCAGTCCGATGGGATGGATCTTGTCGTAGAACGACTGCAGTGTTTCGACCCGATCGGGCGGAGTCAGCATGGTCACCGTGAGCCAGACAACGGTAGTAATAGCCACGCCAAACACCAGCATAAGCGATGGATGAACCGGTGAGAAGCCCAGTCCCTCGTGGATGAACTGGAAGTACACTGCGACCATGAACGAAATGACCATT
>JARRLJ010000285.1:0-3957 GCA_037387025.1 Gemmatimonadales bacterium | reverse complement strand
GAACTTCGGGGTCGCTTCGAATCCAGAGTTTCTGGCGCAGGGCAATGCCGTAGAAGGATCACGCAAGCCGGATCGCGTCGTTGTCGGAGCCGATACGGATGAGGATTTTCGCCTCCTTCGCCGTATCTATTCGCAGTTTGTGAACCATGTTCGGATTCGTTATCTGGAGACGACGCCGGAAACGGCCGAAGCTATCAAGTACATGGCCAACAACCTGCTGCTGACCTATATCTCGTTCTGGAACGGCGTGGGTGCCCGACTGGCGGAGACCTTCGGCAACATTCGCATGGAAGACCTCAAAATCGGGGTGACCTCCGATACGCGAATAAGCACCTGGGGCTCGTATGTGAGCAATGGCGCAGGTGGCAGTTGCTTTGGCAAGGACAACCAATCGCTAATCTACCAACTGAACCAGGCCGGCCGATCTACAGATCTACTGCAAGCAGTCCACAATATCAATGAATACCAGAAGACTTACTTAGTAGACCGGGCTGTCTATGAGGCTGGTTTCAGTTTTAATCACAAAGTAGTGGCTCTGGCAGGCTTGGCGTTCAAGAAACGGACCAATGACATGCGCGACTCGGCTGCTCTTAAGGTTGTGGAGGCATTGTTGGCTCGTGGGGTCCAGGAGATTCGTGCTTACGATCCTGTGGCCATGGAATCAGCCGAGCAAGATTGGTTCAACCCGGAGAAGAATCATCTCTTCGAGCGTATCACGTATCACGCTTCTGCTCGCGAAGCCATCCAGGGGAGCGATGCTCTTTACGTCTCGACCGACTGGGAGGAGTTTAGAGGTCTGTCGAGAACGATAGAGACAACGGTTGAGCCTCCCTATCTGGTTATAGACGGTCGTCGGATGCTCCGCGACTTTGAGACACTGGTTGAGCGTGGTTACGAGTATCTGCCTGTAGGGGGTGTACTGATCAAGCCAGAGTTGAAGCCAGTGAAGAGCGAAAACGGAACTGCCCCAACGCCGGCCGTTCGGGAAATAAAGAAGCAGACATCCTAGATGAGTGTGATCCTGCCAGGGTGGAGCCCTTTGGCAGGATGAACATCAATAGAAGGCCAGGCTGCCGTCGGCGCGGGCGCGTTCCACTGCCAGGCCGAAGGCCAGCAAAGATAGGGGGAGAAGTATCAGGCAAAACATGACCAATGCCAGCAGGTCGGGCGCCAAGTCTGACCACGTGGCATTGGTCAGCAGAGCCATGCGCATGGCGCGCAACGCATAGGTTATGGGGAGCAAGCCTGCTATTGTCTGCAACCAGTTGGGCAAGATTTCTACCGGGTAGAAGACCCCTCCAATTAGACTGGCAAGGTTGCTAAACAAAGAGGTGATTGGCTCGCCACGTTTGATGATCATGATGATGCTGGCAGCGACGATGCCGATGCTGGCAAATGAAATGATCGCAAGAACCAAACTCAAGAAGGCGGCGGCATAGTTTGCTCGCCCAAGATCAAGCCCCAGTAGCATCGCACCCACGAATAAAACCAGCAAAAACCGAAACGTTGTGTAAACGTAACTCCAGACCGACGATCCGACGATAATCCAGGGCAGGGGGACAGGGGTCATCAGCATCGCTTCGAGCGTGCCCGTCGTCTGTGCCAGCCGCAAAGCGCGAGTGAAGCCAGTCAAGCCGACGCCGAAGTAGCTGCCAAAGGCAACACCGATGATGACGAATGAGAAGTACTCGCCATTATACTCGCTTAGCAGCGGTGTGGCGCTGTCGCCGATCAGCCGGGAAAGGAAGTAGAAGACGAAAACACGGAATAGGACGCCTATGATCCCAACCAGAAAGGCGACGCGGTAGCTCGTTTCAGTGTAGAAGTCACGGACGAAGAATGCGCGCAGTAGTCTCATCTTGCCACGATTCGCCAGCGTTAGCTGCTGATTTCGGCCGATTATTGCTCCTTCGCCGTAAACCGGCAAATGAGTTGACAGGCTCATTGCAGACCGGGATGATAGTGGGATGTCCGAGGCTGTCGCATATCTCGTTGAGACGATTCCCCTGGGGATGGAAACATTACAACCCTCTGCGGATGCGTTTGGTACCGCTGCCGTGTTAAGGGGACTGATCGATCGCGCTGAAGCACATATCGATCTGGCCGCCATGTACTGGAGCCTCCTGCTGAATGAGCATGAGGAGGATATCGAGGGCCTCTCAGGAGAGCGATTGGCCGAGTTAGGAGTGGACCGCGGCCGCGTACTTGCCGAAGCCCTGGCCAACGCTGCCAGACGTGGCGTGAATATCCGCATTCTACAGAGCCCAGGTTTTCGGGCTGGTCCACAGGAGTCGGACGTTCTGGCCCAGGCCTATCCGTCATCTGTTCAAGTGCGACAGCTAGACATGCGGGAATGGTTTGGCGGCGGCATCATGCACCAAAAAATGATGGTCGTCGATGGCCGGCACGTCTACATTGGTTCGGCAAATATGGACTGGCGATCCCTGTCCCAGGTTAAGGAGCTAGGGGTCGTCATCGAGAACCACGAGCAAATTGCGGCCGATGCTGCGAGCCAGTTCGAGGTCATGTGGCGACTCTGCGCACTGGATCCCTCTACTACGCGCTTGTTTGATCCCGAGGTCCGGATTGCGCGTCCTGTGCCGCCCTGGTCTACCTTAACGCCGACGGAGTCGAGAGCTGCCTCCCCCTGGCAAGATCCCGAATTGCACACTGATTTTGGCCTGGCCCATCCTCTGCGCACGGTGCTAAATGAAGAGGAGGGAGATGTTTTCATCACCGGCAGCCCTCCTGAGCTTTCCGCAGATGGTCGGACCGGAGATTTGGACGGGATCTTGCATACTATCCACACTGCGAGGAGGAGCATCTGTATCAGCGTCATGGACTTCGGGCCCAAATCAGTGCTGGGCGACGAATATGACAGTGCCAACGATAGATGGCTGTTTGAAGGGGAGGTGGCGCCTGTTGTCTGGTGGACCACGCTTGTCGATGCATTGCTCCAGGCAGTCATCACAAGGCGTGTCCATGTGCGACTGCTGATCAGCCATTGGGGGTACACTTCTTCTGCTATTGGACCGTATCTGCAGGCACTACAAGCCCAGGCTGACGCGTTCCGCATGGATCAGGTGGTTCCGTTTGGGGAACTTGAGATTAAGCGCTTTGTGGTGCCTGGCTGGAACGAGGTAATAGGGGCCGAGCGCAAGTTTCCGGGCCACAGTCGGGTCAACCATACCAAGTACATCGTCACCGACCAGCGGTTGAATATCGGCACGTCCAACCTGACCTGGAGCTACTTCGCCACGTCGGCCGGCGTCAGTTTCAATAGCACCCACCCGAAGCTGGTGAGCGATCTGCAGGCGATATTCGACCGGGACTGGGACTCACCCTACGCGCTATTACCCGACGAGATCAGCTGAACGTCGCTCACGCTTCGATTTCCTCAATGAGCCGGCGACTAGTTCTATGCACAGAGACAACAGCTCCGCGGGCGATGTTGGAGCAATGATGCGCCCAATCGCGGGTGTTCCCCAGCTATCCTCAGCTCCGATCAAAGGGACAGCTTCTGCCATCAAACTCGCCAAATCAAGCGTTGCGCCTCGGACTACGGCCGCATCGCACTCGGCCAGGACCATGGCCTTGTCCTCTCTGGGAAAACTGACCAAACTCACGTCAGCCCCAAGACGTTTCAGCGCATCTACTACGATGATACCCTGATCATGAGAGGCTGCCTCGGTGGCCAGAATGCTCCAACCGTTTACGACCACCTCGCGCGTCCCCTGGAGGGCAACAAGCCCTTGTGATCGACGAGTCTCTCTTTGCCCAGGTCCGTCTATCACCGCAATGACGTCTTCTACGTAAAGATCGGCGATCTGCAGCACAGTAGACAGGCGTCTTAGCGCGGCCGCATTGGCCTGCCTTAACAAGAGGGTGTCGGTAATAATGCCTGCCGCCAGCGCCGTCGCCATTTTGCGGTCCATCTGGATGCCATGCTCCTGGAAC
>JARRLJ010000284.1:0-3978 GCA_037387025.1 Gemmatimonadales bacterium | reverse complement strand
CCGCCTGGATAGCCCGGTTGCCAGGAGTATCTGGTATCGGCTTGTTTGAGAGAGTATGTCATTGCCACAACCTCAGGGTACTGAAAAATACAACCCGCTTAGGCCCCGAATGTGCCGTTGGGCCAGCAGCTCACCTGGCGGTGCGATGTAGCGCGAACGGCACATCCTGGCACGATCCTGGCTGCAAGATAGTAGGACTGTGCTCGGAGCTGTTATTGGCCCGGTGGAGAGCCAGCACTACCTTGGTCGAAAACTAAACGTCGGACTCTATTTCACGGGTTAGACATGGCGGAGACGGTCTGGACCGGGCGTGAGACTGCTGGAAGGACATCGCCGAGTCGCCGTACGGCATGTATGAGGACAGACAAAATGTTTGTTTCAGGCTTCCTAATACGATGGGGCTTCACGCTTCCAGTGACGTCTCGGATGGGTGATGTAACTCACTGAGTTTTGGTGTGTTGAAACGCTTTATCCTATTGACAGTGCGACACTTCCGTCGCTATAGTAGGGGTCCGTTTTGGCCCTTAAGGCAACTAGTACGCCCAATCCAGGTCAGTGCTCTGGCCCGGCAGACTAGTGCGGTTTGAGATAGACCCCGACAGGTGCGTGAGCTGTCTTGCTTGCGTCCGGGTCTGCGCGGCCAAAGCGATTAGCGTTGACGGGCCCTCGGTGCGGATTATCGACCAAACCTGCATCAGGTCGGGTGCGTGTCTTCCGGAATGCCCCCATGGGGCAATCAGGGTCAGGGGAGACGTGGATCGTGCCCTTCAGCTCGCTGAAACTGGCAATGCGGTCCTGATATTGGCTGTGGAAGCGGCGGTCCACTTTTACCCTCATGTGCCCGAGCAAGTGGTAAACGCTTGCTACAGGGCAGGGTTCAGGGCCGTACATCACGGCATCTTGGGTGACGAGCTGGTGGCGGGAGAATACGAGAAGCTGTGGGCGGACCCGAACTGGGGAACGATGATCCGTTCGACGTGTCCAGTGGTGATCGAGCGAATCCGGACGGATTATCCGGAGCTGGTGCCGTATCTTGCACCGGTGAAGACGCCGCTGGGGGCCGAGGCGTCCTACCACAGGGCCTCGTACGGTGAGCATGTCGGGCTGGTTTATGTGGGCGTGTGCCTCGCCGAGACCAATCCTCATGTTGATGCGGCGCTGACGTTCGACGAACTGGCAGATCTGTTGCGGCGGCGGGGTGTGGATGTGTCGAGCCAGCCCCAGCATTACGAACGGATTCCCGAAGTACGGCAACGGCACGTCAGTGCCGCGGGTGGCCTTCCGCTTCCGGTATTACAGGAGGAGCATCAGGCGAGTCGACGGTTTCGCAAGATCCGTGGTCTGGAGGCGTTGGGCGCTATTGCACACGCGGTCACCGAGGACCGACTGGACCTGGGGTTCGTCGACATCCTACCGTGTGAGGGGTGTTTGGACCACCCATTGATGGGTCCCAAGGAAGAACTTTTCTGGCGCCGTCGAGTGGTTATTGACACTGAGCCGCCGCGGTCCGCAGAGCCGGTGATAGATCCGGACATAAACGTGCGGCTGGATCGTGCGTTCGAGTTCCATCGCAACGGTCAGAAGCCGGCCCAGCGGGAGATCGACCGAGTGATAGAGATGATCGGTCGCGCCCCGGGCGGGAAGCCGTGGGATTGCGGCGCCTGCGGGTATTCTACTTGCGAGGGCTTTGCTGTAGCGATGCTCGACGGCCGGGCGACGCTGAGGCAATGTCCACCATACCAAGAGCGGCGGGCGGAGGAAGCGATAAGAGTGGCTGCGGTGGACGAGCTGACCGGTCTCGCGACCTTCAGGTTGATGCGGGAGCGGCTGGAGCAGGAGGTGGCACGAAGTGACCGGAGTGGTGAGCCGTTTGGCGTCCTGTTCGTCGATATGGACGAGTTCAAGCGTGTGAACGATGTCTACGGGCATGAGGCGGGGAACAAAGTCCTCGAGGGTGTGGGGCGGGAGTTGGAACGCAGCGTTCGCAAGACGGATCTAGCGGCGCGATACGGTGGTGACGAATTCGTATTGGTGTTGGTGAGGACCGATCTGGAGGGTGCGCGCCGCGTAGGGGAGATGGTAAGGGAGGCGGTTGAAGCACTGGGAAAGGCCCAGGGGTTCAAGCAAGGAGATGTATCGGTTTCGATCGGAGTAGCCTGCCATGATCCCAGAGCCGAAGAACTCGGAGATGCACTGCGAGAAGCAGATCGCGCCTTGTACCAGGCGAAGGCCCAGGGGGGCAACCGGGTGGTAAGGGCGGAAATGGAATCGACCAATACAACGCGGGAGCAGACTTGAGTCAGAGTGGTCTGGAGCCCAATCCGGGGCAGCCGACTCAGACGTATCCAGGTGGCGACGAGCGAGACGTCCGTGTACCCGATCCGTGGGGTGTAAAGCGGGCCGAGAATTTGCTTCAGAGCTTGCAGGGTATACTCTCAGCACGAGTGGTTGTCTCACCAGTAGGTGAGATCCAAGAAGTACACGTCTTAGCCAGCAGCGGTGTATCCCCCAAGCAGGTGGTGCGGAACGTTGAGAGCGCATTGCTTGCGCACCTCGGTATCAAGGTGGATCACCGCAAGATCAGTGTGGCACAGACAGCAGACGTCGAGCCGATCGAGGCGCTTGAGCGATCGGCGGTGCAGTCTGAGGCTATCCGGCGCGGCGTGGTGTACCAGTCGCTGGAGTTGGTTGCCGCGGCGCCTCATCGGGTGCGTTTTGCGGTCACGCTGCAAGTGAATGGGGAGGAAGTGGTCGGTGAAGAGGAAGCTGCCGAGACCACGAGAGCCCGGCTGCAAGCTGCCGCGAGAGCGGCTGTTGCGGCCTTGGACAAGGCGCTACCCCGGGGGACGTTTCAACTAGAGGGCGTCAAGATCATCGAGGCGTTTGATGAGGAACTCGTGGTCGCCGGCGTTCATGTGGTAGACGGCCGCGAGACGCGAATGCTTACGGGTACGGCTGAAGTCAGGGAGGCGCCGGAACAGGCGGCGGTTCTTGCTGTGCTGGATGCTACGAACAGGTGGTTCCAGTCGCGCCGCTAATGCACGAACGGAAACTTTCGATCAGGGGACGGTGCAGTGGCCGTCACCTGCAACGACACGAATTATCCGATAAGGGGGTGCCCCGGAAGGTGATCTAGCCAGCGCTAGCGGAGCGGATCGGTGACAGGTTGAGCGAAGCCTCGGGTGTGTCGTAGAGAGACACACCACTTTCCTAACGGGAAAACCGTGGAAGGGAGGTAGAGCACCATGTTCACAGCGATCCTAGATGCGATTGTAGCATTTTGTGCGCTCGCTTCTTGGCAAAACTGGGGCTAGGCCGTCAACTGGGGTTCCCCCCGCCCAATAGAGGGCGTCATTCATATGGCATCTTTCGACCGCCGCAGCATGTCAGTGAACTCATACGTGGGTGTCGTTGCCCTGTTTGGTGCAACGGCGTTTGTACTGTCCGCGGTACTCGATCCGCTAGCCCGCGCCAATGAAGGCGCATCTGTGCCTGGTGTAGTGGCTTTTGTGTTCATCGCTCTTGCACTTCAGCTAGCCGAACACAAACTGGCCGTCGGCACGGCAACAGGTACGATTGCGTTCATCGTGTATATGGCGTCAGCACTGTTGTTTGGCCCCACGTGGTGCGCGGTGATAACGGCTGTCACAGTCACTGCAGCTCAGGCACTGAACCGCAGAGCACCAATCAAGATCGTATTCAATGTGTCTCAGCATGTTCTTGCCCTGGTAGTTGGGACCGCAGTCTATATGAAGCTTGGAGGGCCCATACCGCCGACCGCGATCGAACCAGCCATCATTCCCTTTTTCGGCTTTGTTCTGGCTTCGTTTGCGATCAACGGAACCGCCGTCAGCGGCGTGATAGCAATCAGTGAGGGTAGAAGGTTCTCAGAGATATGGATCCGTAACACCTGGGCGCTCGCAGCATACGATGTGGTTGCCAGTGCACTAGGTCTCCTCGTTGCATGGCTCTACGTAC
>JARRLJ010000283.1:0-5269 GCA_037387025.1 Gemmatimonadales bacterium | reverse complement strand
GCTCTCGAGTGGACAGATCACATCGAGGTCGAAATCGAGAGCCACAAGGAGTGGACCCATGCCAATTCCATCGAGATTCTGCCCAATGGCGACTGGCTGATCAGCTTCCGCTTGACCAGCACAGTGGTCATCGTCGACCACGACACGGGTTCCATTAAGTGGCGATGGGGTCCCCGGACCGTCTTTCCCGATCATCCCAAGAAGTTCGGTCCACCCGAGCTGTCGCACCAGCACCATGCGCAGATGCTGGAAAACGGCAATATTCTGGTCTTCGACAACGGCTGCCATCGTCTACGCGGACCCAGCTGGTCGCGCGTCGTCGAGATGGACCCAGAACGCTTTGAATTCAGGTGGACATACGCAGGCAAAACGATCCTCGAGTTCTTCAGCTTCATGGTCAGCGGCGCGCAACGGCTACCCAACGGAAACACATTGATTACCGAAGGCGCCACAGGCCGCATGCTCGAAGTAACGGAAAGCCACCAGCCCGTGTGGGAGTACATATCCCCGTGGAATCTGCCAAGCCGCTTCGGGCCGACACCCGCGGTGTATCGAAGCTATCGTTTCGCCGCCGATGACCCTCGTCTTTCAGGTTATGACTTCTCGGCGGATCGGTACGCAAAACTGAATGCGGCCATCCGAGCAGGTGAGGTACAGACCGAACCCGATTTCGATCACGATGCAGGCGAGAGGCGCTGAATATCGTGCCACGGGCTGACGTTCATGAGGGTGAGGCGGCTTCGCCCCTTGAGCCGCTCCGAAGCCCTATGGCCGGCGCCAGGATTGCGCTGCTACTCGTGCCGGCGTTCTCGACACGTCACTAGCCTGCTACTAGCATGACTACACTCATGGGAGGGGAGAATTGCCTTGGGTATCCTCATGCACCCGCCGGCCTACCCTGCGAACCGGTCGGAAGCTTCGTCCGAGTGGCTGATCGAAACGCTGAACCGGCATCTGGCGTTCGCGCAAGATCCGCTGGAATCTGCGACGCTACATCACATGGGGGATGGCGTTGGCCAGCTCAGCACTCTGATCCGAGCGGATCTGTCCCGCGCCTCGGGCACGCCCACCCAGGTGGTCGTCAAATTGCACACCGCCGTGCCCGAGATGCACGCTATCGCACTGCGCTACGGTCACTACGAGAGCGAGGTGAACTTCTACCGTTACCTCGCCGATGAGATTCCCATGCGCACGCCGGAAGTGTTTGTCGCCGGTCTCGAGCCGGATACGGGCCATGTTGCCATCATCATGGAGAGCTTTAACGGCTGGCACTCGCCGAATCCCTGGCGGGCGACTACGTCGCCAGTACCGACACGGCCCTGGAGCGCTTCGGCGGCGTTTGGCCGCAGAGCGCGGCGGATGCCGCCCGAGATATCGGCAGTCGATTCGATCGGGTGAAGGACACGATCTTCAACTCTCAGAGAGTGCTTTCGCATTGGGACTACCGGGTCGAGAACATGTTCTTCGGGGCGGGCGGCGAGCTAGTCGTCATCGACTGGCAGCTCATGAACATAAACAATCCGGCCAACGATCTGGCCTATCTCCTCGGCTCCAATGTGGACGTGACGCTACGGCGTTCGGCGGAGCGCGATCTCATGCAGCTTTTTCTCGAAGGTCTGAGACAGCACGGCGTGGAAGGCTATTCAGCGTCGGATCTGGAGCGGGACTACCGGCTCGCACTGCTGGCCGTCAGCGCCATCCCGATCATCGGCGGGGCCAGTGCGGATATCACAAACGAGCGCAGCGCCAAGCTGTTCGGCGTTGTGGGCGCGCGCCTGTTCCAGGCCGTCGAGGACTGGGAGGCGCTGGGTGCTCTACCTTGACGGGGTACACCAGGACGAAGGATGCTCGGGGCGTACCCTGCATGATGACGCGCCATGGAACTGATTCTGATCCGACACGGTCTGCCTCAACACATCGAAAACCCGGATGGAAAGCCGGCGGATCCGGCTCTGTCGGAAGTTGGCCGGGCCCAGGCCGACCTGATGGCCACCTGGCTGCAGCGGGAATCCATCGATCATCTCGTCAGCAGCCCCATGAAGCGGGCCTTCGAGACCGCGCAGCCGCTTGCGCGCGCCCAGGGCTTGGACATCGAGATCCAGGACGGGGTCGCGGAGTTTGATCGGCATGCGGACGCGTACGTGCCGGTGGAAAAGCTCAAGGAGATCGACTACGAGGCCTGGCTCAAGCTGATGAAGGGAGAGGTGGACGTGGATTTCGAGACCTTCAGCAGTCTCGCCATCGGTACGCTGGAAGAGATTGTGCAAAGCAACCCCGGCAGGCGGGTAGCCGTGACCTGCCACGGGGGCGTCATCAACGTCTGGACAGCGCACGTGATCGGCTTCGCTCCGCGCCTGTTCTTCAATCCCGACTACACCAGCATCAATCGCTATCAGTGCGCGCGAAGCGGGGAGCGATCCGTGATCACGCTGAACGAAGCGGTGCACCTGCGGGAGGTGCAGGGTTAGCAACGCCACCGGGTGTGGACTCGCCGCTGAGCGACTCTCCTTGGGCGATCGGAATGTGCCCGAAACCGCACATCGGTTCACGCGTCCGCGACGCCCAGATTCGGCCACCTTTAGACATCCCCCATGGTCTTTTGCGAACTCCTGGAGGCGGGAATGTGGTCCACAGCGGACGTCCAGGAACGGCCCTGAAACCGGCATTCTCGGTAGAGTCGAGATGTGGCGCGGTAGCTGGGTCCGGTGAGATGGCGGTGGGGCTTCTTGCACACCACCGGCACCCTAGCACGGAACTCTCACCCCGTTTCCACATCCCGCTCATCGAACCGGACGTGCGGTACTACCGCATCCGGCTCTCGGACAAGACCTCACGTCTTCACCCACGACTCACCGCGGCCAAGTTGGGTCAAACGTACGAGCCCGAAGTACCCGTAGAGATGGGGTAAAGGGAACGTCCCACCTCGGCGTCGCCTGACCTTGTACTTGTGCCGCAGCCACCGGCGTAACCGCATGGCCGTGTAGCGGTCGATCGCCCGATACGCTTTCAGGTACGTGCCTACACTAAAGTAGTTCGCCCAGCCGCGTAACACTCGATTCAACTGCTTCACCAGCACTGTGGTATCCAGCCACGATAAGGAATACGACGTAATCACCCGGATCTTCTCCACCAGGCGCTTGATCGCCTTCTTCGACGGCTTCATGCCGAGACGGGCCTTGCCCGTCCTCGCTGAGTACAACCGTCCAAACGTGTAACCGAGAAAGTCGAACGTCTCTTCCGGTATCCGGCACAGCCGCGTCTTCTCCTCATTCACCGTCAGTTTTAACCGCTTCATGATCCTGCGCATCCATTGGGTAGCTTCCGCTGCCTTGCCTGGGCGACATACAATCACCAGGTCGTCTGCGTAGGTCACGATGCAGCTGCCCAGACGTCGATCCAGGCCCAGCCGGTGCCAGGCCTGCACAAATCGGCGCATGTACAGATTGGCTAATAACGGCGAGATGGGAGAGCCTTGCGGTATACCACAGCGGCTGTCCTTCGCCTGGGTCGTGCGGGTCACGCGGCCTCGTCTGTCCGTTTCCTCCACAGCACACTCCAGCCAGGACTTGAGCAGCCTCAGCACGCGCCGATCTACGATCCGACGGGCCAGAGATTTCATCAAGTCACTGTGAGGTATGCTGCCGAAGTAGTCGGTCAGGTCCGCGTCCACCACGTCCGGGCGGCCTCTGAACATCTGCTCTTCCACCTCGATGATCGCCTGTTGCGCATTCCGTCGGGGACGGTACGCATACATCTCATCCGGCAGATCCGCTTCAAAGATCGGCTCTAAGATCAGCACCGCTGCCGTCATAGCAACTCGGTCTTTCAGCGTGGATATGCCCAGTGGTCGGCGTTTGCCGTTGGCCTTCGGGATGTAGACCCGGCGAATGGGGTCCGGTCGATAGCTCTCCTCTCTCAGTGCTAACGCCAGTTCACCCAGCCAGCGATCCAGCCCGTACGCTTCGATCTCGGCAAAGTCCTGGCCGTCTACCCCCGGTGCACCGCGGTTGGCGCGGCACTGGGCATAGGCATGGGCCAAGATGTCTTCCCGGTAGATCTTGTCGTACAGGGCATAGAACCGAAAGCCGGGTTCAGCCTTCGCTTTCACGTGTAATGCCCTTCGCAGTTTCCGAACACTTAACGGAGTTGATAGGTTGCCCAATCTCCTGGTCCTTGCCTGCTTCGACGCATCTGTCTTGAACTGAGGTCCCTTCCCTCCACCGGCATTACCCGGCTTCTTCAGTACTACGAACCTCTCCGCCACCCCAGAGCGCCCAGACCCTCCCTCACGGGTGTCTGGTTGATCTCCCTTCGATCACGCCAAGGGGCTTCCCGTGTTGCGTGCGAGATCCTTACCTACATGCCATCGCCACTACCCCGGCACAGCGGTTGGAGTCACTCCGGTTCATTCGCCCAACCGTATCAGCCTTCCCCGGATTGGCCGCCGGGTCGGCCTGTGCATCGACCTTTTCGAGGCTTGCTCAGCGTTCACTCACGTTACCGCCTGCAGGTTCGCACCATCACCGTAATTCGTGATGGCTTCACCGGAGGCTTCAACCGCTTCGTTACCTCCACAGTTGCTCCGGTTGCTTCCGGCCGGAACCAATAGCCGGGTGGGCCTCTCACCCACTGGATACTCGCCGCCTTACCACGGCGCACGCCACAACCGGTCATTCCGTGTGTGACTATTCCTCGACGGTCGGGGTCATTCTTCGGTGTCCGCTCGTGGTTCTCTGACGTCCAGCAAACGCTGGACGTGCAAACCAAAGGGACCAAGCCCTGATGACCCTGCTGATTTCGAATAGTGCTGCCAAAACAGTGCGCCCAACTTTCCGCTATACGCAAACTGAATCGCCGAATCATTGGCCTCCCGCTGTTGTTCGTCCCGGGTCGTGTAGTATGTGTTCGCGTAGTTGCGGAAGCCCGCATTGTAGTAAGCAAACGCGCGGAGGGCATCTTCGTGCGCGACCCCCTGATCCATCAATATCCGGGTGAATCCCGAAGGTTCTTCGCCAACAGCTTCCCTCGCTCTAGCCAAAGCCGCGGCCAATCCATCTGAACTGGCGAGATTCAACTGACGCTCGCGAATCGCAAATTCTCTGGTTTGGCGATCATTAACTTGCTGTTGTACGCGCGCCTGTCGAACCTGGATCGACAGGTATACAAGGGTGACCAATATTGCGAGCGAGCCAATAAACTCGCCATAGTTACCTAACAGCTGAGCGAAAGCCTGATGATCCATGTTCCCCTCCCCGGATAAGAAGGGGCA
>JARRLJ010000282.1:0-4008 GCA_037387025.1 Gemmatimonadales bacterium | reverse complement strand
CTAGCGATGCCTATTCACAACGAAGCCCACCAGGATAGTACTCGGCCCGAGGATCGCCGCGACTGCTACTTGGCTCTGGGTAGGATTGGGACGCCGGAAGCGCTTCGCGCGCTTGTCACGGCTGCCGAGCCGGGGGGACGAGTGGTCGGACGGAAATCCACCGAGCGGCGCGTGGCAGCCATCGACGGTCTGAGACACGCTGACGATCGCCGCGTCTTGGTGAAGCTGAAGCAGCTGACGACGGATCGGGAAAAAGGAGTGCGGGCGGCTGCGGAACTTGCCCTTGCCGAGGTGACAGAAAGGCTGGGTGTTTCGACTGAAGAGTGACTTGGGAGACCAATGGTGGGATCGGCCAGATCCACGCGATTTGGCCTCGTGAGCTACCGATAACACACATTCCCCATTACATTTACAGTCTGTAGTACGAACCGCGAGCTGGCATCTTCTCACCCCCGTAGAACGGTCCCCGCTCAGGATTGGGTACCGACGCGTCCTCAGGTCCGTCGCTTCATTCCTCAGGTTCAGACAGAATTGAGCATGGTATTCCGGCGACACGGGTGTCGTCGGTGTGCGTGCGTGTGACAGTAATAGGAGAGTGTGTAAGAAGATGTCATTTGATTCATTGGGCCTTGCGCCAGAGTTGTTGCGGGCAGTTGAAGAGCAGGGATACACCGAGCCAACACCGGTGCAAAAGGAAGCGATCCCTTTGGGTTTGCAGGGCCGTGACGTGGTGGGCTCGGCGCAGACCGGCACCGGCAAGACGGCTGCCTTTTTGCTCCCGATAATCCAGCGGCTGGCCCAAGGTCCCCGTGGTGTGATTAGGGCGCTAGTGATGGTGCCCACGCGAGAACTCGCGGAACAGGTACTGACCAGTGCCAGGGCCTACGGTCGCCACTCCGAGCTGAAGTCTGTGGCAATCTATGGCGGTGTCGGCATGGAACCGCAGACACGGGCGCTGAGAGCGGGAGTGGATATAGTGATCGCCACGCCGGGGCGACTGTTGGACCACATCGGTCGTAGTCACGTCGACAGCTCGAAGCTCGAGGTGCTTGTACTCGACGAGGCCGACCGGATGCTCGATATGGGGTTCGCTCCCGACGTCAACCGAATACTGGCAACCCTTCCTAAACGACGCCAGACAATGCTGTTCTCGGCGACAATTTCAGCAGACGTGGATCGGCTGGCCCGCCGTGCACTCAACGAACACGCGGCGGTCGAAATCGGAAGACGTGCGGAGGTGGCCGACGGTGTTGAACACCTGCTCGTAGCTGTGGACAAGTCCAACAAACGGAGTGTGTTGGTGCAGATGCTGCAGGAAGTTCCGGAGGGTCGCACGCTAGTGTTCACGCGTACCAAGTACGGTGCGGACAAACTTGCCCATCAGCTTCGCCGTGCGGGGAACGACGTGGCGTCGATTCATGGTGGCAAAACTCAGCAATCCCGCAACAAGGCCCTGGACCGATTCAGACAAGGCAAAACGCGGGTCCTCATCGCAACCGACGTGGCAGCCCGCGGAATCGATATCGACGACATCCTGATGGTGGTCAACTTCGACGTACCCAACGATCCAGAGGTATACGTGCATCGCGTCGGCAGAACGGCACGTGCCGGGGCTCAGGGTGTGGCGTTGACGCTCATGTCGCCGGACGAATGGCTGCTGATGTGCGACGTGGAGAAGCTGATGGGCCGAACCTTCCGTCGCGAAGTGGTGCCGGGGTTCGAGCCCGCGGTGGAACCGATCCAACCCGACGAACGCAGGCAAATGACTGTTCGGCAAGGACGCTCTGTCTTGTCTCGCAGGGGTAGAACTAGGAGGAGGTAGCGCCGAGGTGCCTCCCCTTCCTCCCCCGATGGCGAGGGAAGAAGGGGAAGACCGAACTAGCTCATCTCCGCACTCTGCTCCCATCCCGATCGAGAACGATCGGGGTACCCAGACCAACGGCAGTCAGTTTCGCAAGTTGTGTTCGGGCGTCTCCCACCACCAGGAAGGTCATTCGCTCCGCTGGGAGGTACTCTCGTGCCAGTTCGCGGGCACGCTCTACGTCTTGGCACCTTTGGGTGGGTATGTTACGCAAGGAAGCTGCATCGATGTGCCGGGGTCGGCAAGAGAGCCCGCGGTTCAACGCGGAAGGCGTGGATGGCAGCGGATGCTCTCGGTCAGCATAGGGTTCGGCGAGTTGCAGGTCTACGTCGAAGTCGCTTGCGGTCTACTCAGATGATGCCACATTCCTCAAGTCTCCTTAATTCGTAATGAACCCCGACAACACCTTCATTCAGCGTATCTCCGACAGCGGTGCCGCAGAGCTCGCATGGTCCGGACTGACCCCTGATCTCCTGGAAAAAGCCCGGCGGCGGCTGAAGACATTGGGCTGGCTCATGCTCGGCATGATGGGTCTCGGCGCCGTTGTTGATCTGTCCTACGCCGCGTTGGTCATGGGGGTTGCGGATCCAATTTGGACGGTGATTTCCGTGGCAACCTTGTTGCTTAGTGCGGGGCTGGTTCTCGTCGCTCGCGACAAGCGGATTGCACACCTCACAGTGTTACACCTGGGCCTGGCGTACGAGGTGCTACTGTGCATGGTGATGGCGGTGATTACTCCATGGTTGACGTTCATCGAGATCGGAGATGTACCGTATGTGACCTGGGTGACGCCGCTCATCATTCTCTTTCCACTCATAGTGCCGAGCCCACCCCGGACCACTTTGGTCGTGGCGATCGTGGCAGCAGCTACGCGACCGCTAGCGCTGTTGCTATTGGAGTTGACTGGAAGGATCGATATTCAAGGTGTCAGGTATGTCGCATCCATTTTCAGTCCGGCGTTTGCTGTTGTAATGGCCTACGTGGGCTCACGTGTGGTCCATGGAATGAATGTGGATCTGGCTAAGGCAAGACGTCTGGGCAGCTACAAGCTCGAGTCACGATTGGGTAGTGGGGGGATGGGCGAGGTCTGGCGGGCCGCACATCAATTCCTTGCACGGCCCGCCGCGGTGAAATTGATTCGACCGGAAACAATCCACCATGATCCGGAAACCCAGCATACCATGATCGCTCGGTTCGAACGGGAGGCACAGGCCACTGCCGCCCTGTGCTCGCCGCACACTATTCAGGTTTATGACTTCGGCGTGGAGCGAGGTGGTGCGTTCTATTATGTGATGGAACTCTTGAACGGCTTGGATCTCGATGGGCTGGTACGGAGATTTGGAGGTTTGTCACCTTCCAGAACAGTACATCTCCTCCTCCAGATCTGTGACTCGCTCGGAGAAGCCCACGCCTCCGGATTGATTCACAGGGATGTCAAACCAGCCAATGTCTATGTCTGTCGCTACGGACGTCGCTACGACTTCGTGAAACTGTTGGACTTCGGCCTGGTCAAGTTCCATGAGCAAGAGGGCGCAGGCGACTTGCAGCTGACGGCCGACAACACCGTCGGTGGAACTCCCGGTTTCATCGCGCCAGAGCAGGTCGTTGGCGATGAGGTTGATGGCCGCACCGATATCTACTCGCTTGGTTGTGTCGCATACTGGATGCTCACGGGGAAGTACGTCTTCGAAGGCCGTACGAGTTGGGAAGTGATGATGATGCATGTACAAGTTGCGCCAGCCAGACTGTCGACTCGTACCACGCAGCCAATCCCGGGGGATCTGGAGGACGTAGTCATGTCGTGCCTCCGGAAGGACCCAGTTGAACGTCCCCAGGACGTCGACCAGCTGGCGGAAACGCTGAGCGGGTGCAGAGGCGGCCAGACTTGGACCCAAGAGGATGCACACCGGTGGTGGGCCGAGCACATGGCGGCTCTGTAGGTGCCGCGAGATGGACCTCCCGTGACCAGGTTTGCGTTCTTCTGAGCCGGAACCCCGGCAACTGGGTGGGAGTATTAATGTGCCAGTGGGTCGAACCGGTTCGTAATTCATTGACGGCAAACTTGCGATACGCTATGCGAGGTCAGGCTTCTCAACTGCGGAACACATCGGCTGCATTGCTCTTGACGATCGCTACCGCGTGCGGTG
>JARRLJ010000281.1:0-4010 GCA_037387025.1 Gemmatimonadales bacterium | reverse complement strand
GCGATTCCCGAACTAGCCAGGATCAAGGAGCGGTTTCCGGATCACCCGTCTGCGCAGTGGGCCAGCACCGAAATAGCACGCCTGCGGCAAAAACTGCTCGACTAGCACCTACTGGCTCTCACCAACCCTTTCCGCCCTTTCCCGTCCACCTTATCTTGGCCGATTCGGAGTCGCCCTTTATTGGAGAAGCCATGTCTGTAAGGCCTAGCCTCATCATCGGGGCTGCGCTTGCCGCTTTTTCGTGCGGTGACCGCCAACTGGAATTCGTAGCCGAGTTCGCAACATCAATGGACAGTGGCGAGTCTAACCTGGTGCCATGCGGCATGGTTGGGGCAACAGTGACCTGGTTCGAGAAAGTGGACGAAGACCTGCTGCCGTCAGCGAGTTCGGGTGAAGGACGGTGACTCCCATAAGGGTGGCACGCCTGGCGCTTGCGACTGTCTTGCTCGCGGGCACGCTTTACGTGGGATCCTGCGGTGTGGATTCTTGGCCCCCCATCGGCCAACTACTCGATCCTGCAGGCGGCATATGGGCGCTCGCCCGGTCCGCTGATATTCCGGAAACAGCGAGTGGGCGCATTGCGTCCCTCGAGGGAACGGTAGAGGTCGTGTACGACACGCGCGCGGTTCCCCACATCTTCGCATCCTCGATTGACGACGCGATTCGGGCACTCGGATACGTAGTTGCCCGTGACCGGTTGTTCCAGCTCGAGGCTCAAACGCGAGCGACCGCCGGTCGGCTCTCTGAGTGGGGTGGGCGAAACGTCCTGAACGTAGATCGCTCACAGCGAGCGCTCGGACTGGCATGGAGTGCGGAGGAAGAGTTCGCCGCGCTCGACAGTGAATCACTCGAGATGCGTCTCGTGCAGGCCTATGCGGAAGGCGTCAACGCGTGGATCGATGAAATGCGACCGGCAGATGTGCCATTCGAATACCGTTTCCTCGGGAAGGAACCGATGCCGTGGGAACCGGTGCACAGTCTATACCTCATGAAACGAATGGGCTATACGCTGACCTATTCCACTCACGATCTCTGGCATTGGCAAGTCGAGAACTTGGTGGGTCGGGAGGCGGCAGCGGCGCTGTTCCCGGTCGCAAGCCCGATACAGGAGCCTATCCAACCAAATGGAAACAACGGTCCGCGATACGACTATCAACCGCTGCCTCCGCCCGATGTGCCACACATGCAGCGAGCGGGCGATGTGATGGCGGGCGTGGTAAACGCAGATGGTGAGTCGGTTTTGGGGAGCAACAACTGGGCCGTGTCCCCATCACGGTCCGCAACGGGGAATGCTCTATTGGCGGGTGATCCGCATCTGGATCTGACCATGCCTTCCATCTGGTATGAAGTCCATCTAGTGGTGCCGGGCGAACTGGATGTGTACGGCGTGACCATTCCGGGCATTCCCGGCATCGTGATCGGCTTCAATCGTGACGTAGCCTGGAGCCTGACCAACACCGGTGCCGACGTGCTGGACTATTACCAGGAAGTTGTAGACGACGGCGAGCGGCCCACGCAATACCTCCTGGATCGGGAATGGCAACCGCTCGAGCTGCGGGTGGAGCAGTTCTTCGGCCCTCATGGTGAGTTACTGGCAGTGGATACTGTACGCCGGTCGCGTCGCGGTCCGCTCGTCCATACGGGAGGTGAATACTTCTCCATGCGCTGGGTTGTCCTCGAGCATTCTGGCGCGATCGACGCGCTGTTTGAAGGTTCGCGCGCCAAATCGGTCGACGAGTTTCTGAGCAATACGGAGGGCTTTTTCTCACCCGCGCAAAACATGATCGTAGCAGACCGCGGCGGGAATATCGCAATACGTTCTACCGGTATGTATCCAATCCGGCCAGATGGTGGGAGCGGAACCGAAATAAGACACGGTGCAGACAGCCGCAACGATTGGCAGGGGTATTTGCCGGTCGATCGGTATCCTTCCTCGCTCAATCCCAATCAGGGCTTCCTCGCGTCGGCCAATCAGCAACCGGTCGATCCGGCGCTGGACGACGGCTACCTGGGTGTTAACTGGCCGTCGCCTTGGAGGGCGATGCGAATCAACGAGTTGTTACGATCCAATCCCCAGGTCACGCCGGAAGACATGCGGGCCTACCAGACCGATCCGGGTAATGCCAAAGCCGATCTGTTCGTTCCTGCGTTTCTGGAAGCTGCCGAGCGGGTTCTGGAGCGCGAGCCAAACGAGGTCCTGGAGCAAGCGGCACGGCTGCTCCGTGAGTGGGATCGCCGTTATACGAAAGAGAACGAACGAGCCGTCTTGTTCGAGACCGCAATGAACGAACTCACGCGCAGCACCTGGGACGAGCTGGAGATGCCGCGGGGCACGCGAAGAATCGCCACCCCGACCCAGGCCGTCCTGGCTCAACTCCTCGCGTTTCCCGACAACGCGTGGTGGGACGACCTCTCGACAGCCACTGTGACGGAGACTCGTGACGACATCATGGCTGCGAGCCTCGAGTCGGCGCTGGAAGTTACACGTCAGGAGTACGGTCCACCGGAAAGCGGTGGCTGGCGCTGGGAAGGGATCAGACAGAATAACATCCGTCATATCTTGGGATTTCGCGCGCTCTCAGTGCTCGGGATTCCTGTCCAAGGTGGCCCCGGGAATCTGAATCCATCTTCCGGGAATGGAGGCCAGGGTGCCAGTTGGCGCATGGTCGTCGAATTGGGCCCGGAGGTTACCGCGCGGACCACCTACCCCGGGGGTCAGTCCGGCAATCCTGCCAGCCGCTGGTACGATAATCGGATTGAACAGTGGGCTGCCGGCGAGTTGGAACCGGTCCTGTTCCCATGGGATGTGGAGGGGATCGGCGTAGAGAGTCGGCTTGGTGTGCTCTCGCTCAGAGCGGGAGACCGATGAAGATGAGACATCGGTCGCTGTTTCAGGTCGCCCTGCTGGCTCAAGCGGTGGCACTGGGCACGCTTGTGTTGGGTTGGTGGGTGGTGCCGGTAACTGGTGCAATCTGGGGGCTGGTCGCGCGCGAGAGGGAACGGCCCCAGCTGGTGGTCGCTTCCGCAGCCGGGATAGGATGGTCACTGTTGCTCATCTGGACCGCTACCCAAGGGCCGATCCTGCAAGTGGCGCGGCGGGTTGCCGGCGTGATTGGGATGTCGGGTGTGTGGCTATTCTTGGCAACAATCGCGTTCCCGATGATCGTGGCTTGGGCGGCTGCAGTGATAGCTGGCGCGGTGCGCGGTAAAGAGACGTGATCATTCGACTCATTCTCGTTCCCTACCATCTGGGTCATCGCAACGTCGGTCTCGGCGCGGGGCCGGTGCGGATACTGGAAGCCGGATTGACTCGGGTGCTCAATGAGGCGATGCACACTGTTGCGGTTACCGTGGTGGAGCTGGCTGAGCCACCGCAGCACGAAGTTGGCGCGACCTTTGACCTGAACCGTCAGCTCGCGCAAGCGGTCAGCAACGCCGTGGCAGACGAGGAGTTCCCCCTGATACTGGCGGGGAACTGCATCAGCTGTGTCGGGACGCTTGCCGGACTGGGAGACGGCGTAGGCGTCGTCTGGTTTGACGCGCACGGTGACTTCAATTCTCCGGAAACAAGCGCTTCCGGTTTTCTGGACGGCATGGCGCTCAATGTAGCTGTAGGCGGTTCGTGGAGGACGGCGGCGCACCGTGTTCCCGGCTTCAAGCCTGTGGCCGAAGCTGCGTGCGCACTACTGGGCGTGAGAGATCTCGATCCTGCTGAAGAGGAGCTGTTGGACCGGTCGCAGGTGGCGCTGGTGCGTTATGGAGACCTGCACGAAGATGGACTCGAACGCTCAATCACCCGCTGCACGGACACAATCGCGAACTGCGTGCAAGACGTCTACGTCCATGTCGATCTGGATGTGTTGAACCGGGATCTCGTACCGGCCAATCAATTCAGCCCACCCGGTGGGCTGGCTCCTGATGAGATGAACCGCTCGTTGGAAATCGTACGACAGCGATTGAACGTGCGAGCAGCGGCGCTAACCGCATACAATCCGGAACACGACGATGGG
>JARRLJ010000280.1:0-4482 GCA_037387025.1 Gemmatimonadales bacterium | reverse complement strand
TCGGCGGCGCCCGATTCAGCGGCGCTGAGCGTCAGGACGGCCCACGCGAGGAGGAGCATCCTGGCCATGGCTCCACCGACCCAAGATCTCGCGGTTCGTGCGAGGTCGCCGCGCGCGCATGGGCCCCCACGGCACTCCCGGGCCTGAGAAGCCCTAATTTACGGCGCCAGGTCTCACGACGGGTGCCGTTCCGGACTCGGGTTCCATGCCGTAAGCCCTGGGTCTGATTAGGTTGAACTGGCGGGGGATCTGATCATCCAGCAGCGATAGAAACTGAGCAAACTTGTCTTTGTTGCTTGTCTTGACCAGACCTTTGTCTATTGCCTGCTCGAGCGACATCTGCTTGCTCAACACACCGAACAACCCAAGGTTGTCTGTCGTAACAGTCCCGAATGACCCTTCCGGTACGTAATCGTTGAGAGAGTTGAGCACACCGTTCTCTACCTCGACGCCTATCTTCTGCCCGTTCAGAGCCCGCGCGCAGCTCGAGTGCGGCGGTCAGATACCAGTTGCGGGTTAGCGAGCTTTCCTCCTGATAGCCCATCTGCTCATAGCAATCGGCCAGCAGATAATTCGCCTTCTCATTGTCACCGGTGTAGGCAACGATCTTATCGAGCAGCTCCGCCGCGAACGCGTAGTCTCCCTTCTCGTAGTAGCCCAGCGCCTTCTCAATGATCGTGTCGGCGCCAAATGCTTCGATATAGCGTTGTCCTGAATCGGCATCCGTATGCCTTCCCAGTGAAATCGGGTTCGCATCGAACCAGCCCAGGTTGTAGACATAGGTGGCGATGATGTTGTTGTCATAATCTCCGTAGTAGTCCCGATTTTCCCACTTATCCAGGATGTTGTCGGAGATATCCATGTTCTTCACGATATCGCGCGGGCGGTAACCGTAGTTGGCGAGACGCGTTGTCTGGTCGGCGATTGACTTATAGAGATCTCGCTGGGACTTTATGTAGGACATGACGCGTTTGTTGCCCCATGCAGGCCAGGTATGAGGGCCGAATATGACCTCGGTGTCAGCCCACTTGACCGATACCTCATGCAGGAATTTTCCCCATACGGCTGCGTTGCGAATCGTCGCGCCTCGCATGCTGTAGATGTTGTGTTGAAGTTTGTTCACGTCCTCAGCCAGCGAGGCCACTTTCCATTCCGGGATGCGAATGAACATTTCGACTGGCGCTTCGGTCTCCGGAGCCATGAAGAACTCGAAATTGACGCCATCGATATTGATGACCTGACCGGTCTTCCCGACTTCAGTGACATGTGTGGGGAAGCTGTTGTCTTTGGATACGACCATGGGGCCCAGGGCTCCGGTCAGGAAGCCCTTCTTGTCCTTCGAGAGCAGAAACCCATATTGATAAACGGCCCGGCGGCCCATGATGTTTCCGTAGATTACGTTCTCAGCAATTGCGGCCTCGGTGAAACCCTTGGGCACATAGATGGGGATTTTTTGAGACGCAATGTCTGCCGCTGATATCGCTCCTGTTTCAATGAGTCCCTTGAAGCCGCCGTAGTGATCGAGGTGAGAGTGCGAGATGATCACGCCTTTGACAGGCCTGTCACCGCGATGCTTCTTGTAGAGCTCCCAGGATTGCCTGAAAGACAGCGGGGAGTACTCGATATCCCAGAAGACCACGCCGTTCTTCGTTTCGATGATGGTCAGGTTCGACAAGTCGTTGCCGCGTACCTGATACACCTTGTCTTTGACTACTTCGTACAGACCACCACGGTTCACGTAGCCGGCATGCCTCCAGAGGCTGGGATTGGCTTCCGGCGGAGCTTCCTTGCCCTGCATGAACTGCATCTCGGTGATGCCGGTGTACGGAGGGATGTTGCCGCCGTTCGGTAACGGCGCAATCAAGCCTCGATCGGCTTCTTTGACGAGTGTCTTGTCAGCAAAGTCCAGCTTTTTGTGAACGGCAGCGTTGGCTTCCTTGGTATATTTGGTGGCGTCTTTCTGTTCAGGATTGAAGTCGTGAGCCCAGGCGGTGGGGCTTGCCACCAAGGCCATCAACAAACACGACAGCGCGAACGCCGGCAGAATGGTAAGTGCGGTACGGTTCATACTTCATCTCCGGTTGGGGTTAAGCCCTTGGGTTCGTTTCACAGGCTTCCGTGTAATAAGCCAGCTGATTCCTGGTCCACGATGACTCTCGTTGTCGAGTAGTTTCGCTCCGGTCCAGGACTCCCCGCTGGGGGTAAGGTCAGCGGCGTAGAGTCCGCGGGCCCGAGCGACCGCTAACGCGACCATTTATCTGCACGAAAGTCTCAATCGCCCCCGAAGAGCGGCCGGTCGATCAGGGCCGAGATCACGGGGATGACGTTCAGCTTGATCTGGAAGCGCTGTCCGAAGTCGTCCTGGCTCACGACGGAGTACTCGAAGCCGAACTGGAACTTCACCGGGCGGCTCGCGATGCGGGTCGTCTTCGTCACGACGAGTCCGACGGGGACGTTCCAGCGGTTCCCGCTCGAGGCCTTGGCGTCGTAGCTGATGGTCGGGTTGAATCCGATCTGCCAAGCGTCGGGCAGGTTGTAGAAGGCGAAGTAGAGCATCGACATGTAGCTGGCGTCCGGTGTGCTGCCCTGGTCGCCCCGAGAGCCGATTCCGAAGAAGTACTGCGGAAACACGCCCGCGATCCACTTCTCGGTCTTGTAGCCGAGCACCCCGGTGGGACCGACCGCCCACTGCTGCCTGCCGAAGGCGTCCTGCGTGGACGTGGGCAGCGTGAAGGTGGGCCCGAGAGCCACGATCCAGTTGCCGGCCGGCACAGCGACGGGGAGGGGCAGGAGGGTATCGCCGAGACCCACCTCCGTATCGAAGCGGTTGAATCCCTCTGGAACGGGATTGAAGAGCAGCGGAATCGTGGGGCGCACGATCAGCCGCCACGCGTCCGCGCCGCTCCCGTAGAGCGGAATCGGCAGGATCGGCTGGACGGAGATGTTCCCCCCGACCTCCGGATCGCCGGTGTTCACGTCCCCGTCACTGAAGGTGAGGCCGAACTGCGTGAAGAGGGCCCAGACGTCCGAGACGGGATTGCTCAGCTTGGCAGCGATCTCCGCCACGTTCTCCTGGGACGGAGCGCCCCCGGGCTTTGAGCCCGTGTCCGGCTCCTGGGCGCTGGCAACCACCGCGAAGGAGGCGAACACGAGCACGATGGCCACCAAGGCGACGCGTCCCTGAGTCTCCATGAGTACTTGGTGTCCGGACGCCGCCACCTTCACCGCCCGAGCTACTTGGCTGCGACTGGCGTCACGACGTTGTACCAGCCGTCGAAGGTGACTAGAGCCCCAACGAAGTCGTCGAACGCCTTCGGGCTCTTTCCGGTGACCTTGATGCCCCCGGACTTGAGCTCGTCGTCGAGCTTGCTCTTTCCTTCGAGGACCCGGCTGAGCGCCTCGCGCGTCAGCGTGACCTTCGCATCTTCCGAGCCACGAGGCGGCGGTGCCATTGGCCTGCAACACTTCGGCAATGGTCGTGACCTCTTTGGGAAAGCGGATGCTGTAGCCCGGGAATCCCTTCGCACCTTCGGCGACGTTGGCATACCCGTTACCACTTCATCATCATGCGCTTGGCTTCGGCTTCGATGTCCACGTAGGGCTCGCCCTTGACCGATACCGCTACGCCCTGGATCTTGCCATCGGTGAACTTGCCCGGAGCCTTGTACAGCGCGCTCACCGCATCACCGCTGTCGTAGCCGACGCAGAGGCCATCGCCGGACAGCGTGAACTTGCCCGGCTGGGTGCGCATCTTGCCGGAAGCCACCACCTTGTCGTCGACATAGAGCTTGGTCTCACCCAGGGACTCGCCATGTTCGCCCTTGCCTGTCTTCTCGAACTCCATACCCACCGTGTATTTGCCCGGCTTCAGTGTCACGTTGGACTCGAAAACCTGCTCCGGTTCGATGCCGAGGAAGTTGTACACGTAGTAGAGCTTCTTGTCCTTGATGAACAGCGCATGGCCGCCAAAACGTGAGCCGTGCGCGAAGATCACGCCTTCGGTCTTGTCGGTGATCTCGACGTTGCCAAGGATCTTGTACGAACGCCCCCGCACATTGACCGCCACGCTTTCCGGCACCGGTTCCGTACCCGGATAATACTTGTAGGTATCGTGAGGAGGTTCCTGGCTGGGTCGCGGGAGCCCTGCAATTGTCACAGGAAAACGATCGTCCAGTGGCAGCACGTTGTTCTCTTTCGCCTGTTGCATCCAGAGGTCTTTGAGCTCCTTCAGCTTTTCCGGGTACTTGTCGGCGAGGTTGTTGGACTGGGAGCGGTCCTCCTCCATGTTGTAGAGCTCCCATTCGTCGCTGTCGAAGTGGCTCTTGTTGCCCATCGGAACGTGCACGGAGGCCGCGTGCCAGCCGTCCTTCCAGATGCCCCGCGTGCCGAACATCTCGTAGATCTGAACACGCTTATGCGTCGGGTCGTCCGGCTTGGCATCAAACGTGTAGGCCATGGAAACACCGTAGAGCGGGTACTGCT
>JARRLJ010000279.1:0-5181 GCA_037387025.1 Gemmatimonadales bacterium | reverse complement strand
GGCACGGTCTCCCCAGCTGATGCTCTGAACAGGCCAAAGTTGGAGAGTGCAGGAATGCTGTTAGCTCGGCCGATTCGAATCCGTACCCGATCCGCGTCCACTCCGGGTATGCGCAGTAGCCGTTTGTACCCAATAGTCGTTCCCCGTGCAATCTCGACCCATTCTTCGTCTACTCGGGCATCGATTGCGAACTCGGATATCCTCTGCCCGAAGCGTATCGGTTCCTGCAACATTATCCGATCGAAGAAAGTGCGTTGTCCCAAATCGATTTCCAGAGTACCCTCGAGCACACCGTCGTCAGTGGCCCAGTAGGATTGTGCATCTGCGTCTGTAATATTTCCGGGAGCGAACTTGCTTTGTGCTTGACGGTAGTTGTCGGCCGTCACCTCCTTGCCGGCCGCTAGGTTGGCGGCGAAGGTCTCGTCCAATATCCGCCTGAATTCTCGCAACACCGCGACATCGTTTTCGTGGAACAGCCCCCTCTTGTCCGGCGGTATGTTGAGCAGCAGAACGCAGTTGCGTCCAACGGATCTGTAATAGACTTCGAGCAACTCCTGAGGTGACTTGACCTGGCCGTCCTCAGCGGCATGATAGAACCATCCAGGCCGTATCGATGTATTGCATAGAGGAACCACCCACTGCCGTCCGTCGGGATCGCCCTCATTCAGATAGGCGGCGTCGGCTTGCCCGACGACTATGCCCTCGGTGGTGATCGTCGACCAGTTTGTTTCGCCGGCGAAGCCTCTCTCGTTCCCGATCCAGCGAATGTCCGGTCCGGCATCCGAGAATATGAGGGCTCCCGGCTGGAGCGACTTGACCAGCGACCATGTGTCCTGCCACCCGTAGTATGTAGCTCGTTCGATGCGTCGCTCTTCGTTTGCACCACCGTAATAACCGGTCCCGCCGTTCGCACCGTCGAACCAGACCTCAGTAATCTCTCCGTACGCGGTGAGAAGCTCACGCAGTTGATTGCGATAATAGTCCAAGTACTCCGCTCTGCCGTACTCCGCATGGTTGCGATCCCAAGGAGACAGGTACAGGCCGACCTTCACTCCGTGACTGCGGCTTGCATTTACGAAATCTCTTACGACGTCGCCTGCGCCGTCCTCCCAGTCGCTTTGAGCTACCGAATGCTGGGTGTAGCGAGAGGGCCAGAGTGTGAACCCGTCATGGTGTTTGGCCGTCAGGATCAGTTCCTTCATGCCGACTTCAGCTGCTACTGCAGCCCACTGGTCAGCGTCGAATTGGGTGGGCCGGAAGACGGATGGGTCTTCGTCACCGAATCCCCACTCCCTGTCGGTGAACGTGTTCACGGTGAAGTGCACGAAACCGATGAATTCCATCTTCTGATATTCGATTTGCTCCTCGGAGGGGACCACTTCGTTGGGTGGAATGTCTGTGGACTCGGAATTGCATGCGAGAAGGAACCCGGTGAGAAGAACTCCGCCGGCTTGGAACAGGACTCTGGGCCTCATGTTGGCACTCCGATGACTCGACGCTGGACGGACGGAAAGCCTCGACTCTGGCCGAGCCGAGGCTTTCAAGAATACTGCGGTACGGATGCGCTGACTGCGCAGTTACGGCCTCCAAGTCGGAATGCGCCCGCTCGTCCATGGGGCGCCCGCCGCCTCGGCCGCATCCTCGATACTCTTCAGCTCCACCTCGATCAGCGGACGAAGCAGCGCGAGAATCCCTGCGAACTCCGTCGCCACAACGTCGTATTGTTCTCGTTGCAGCCCTGTTACCTCATGTAACAAGCCGGACCATCCGCTAGTAGCACGACCGAGCCGCTGTATCAGCGATGTGGGTGTCGCTTCTTGCCGCCGTCCTATGGTAGGATCGCCGCTCAACTCCCACTGGATCCCGCGAATGCTGTCCTCTAACGCTCGAAGATCTGCCATGATCTGCGGATCCGCATTTGGCGTCTGGTCGAGGGCCCGTTTCAGGAGCCCGATGCGGGTCATTGCCTCACCCGCGGCCGCACGGGTGCCGAGAACTGCGCGCTGCAATCTCGCGGTCTGCTGCTGGAACGCCAGAACCTCTGCCGATCGCGGGGTTGCGACGTCATCGAGCGGATAGACGTCGAAGCTCTGTGGTTCGCCCACTGGTGTCGTAACGCCGTCCACCAGCTTGGCGAGCGCCACGGTGTAAGTGCCTGGAATCACGTAGGGGCCGCTGCCGCCGCCACCGCCGAACCCGCCAAACCCACCGCCGCCGCCGCCGCTCGTTATGGGACTGGCTGGAGGATACCGCAGATCCCACGTCACGCTGGTCACTCCCTCCGACGTACGTCCCGTCAATCGACGAACGACTGTGCCTTCCTGGTCTGTAACGGTGAGGATCATCTGAGGTGCTTCCTCGAGGTCTTCCTCGCGGAGTTCCTCCCATGAAGGATAGAACACGTCTTCCCCGCGCCGCGCGGCTGCTCGGTCGGCCCGTTGCCGTTCCTGCCTTCGCGAGCGCAACGCGTCCTTCAGGTAATAGTGGAAAGTCGCTCCCATATCGGGATTGTCTGCGGTGTAGAAGCGCTCGCCCTGCCAACTCGGGTCGGGATTCGAAGCCACATACATCGGTGTACGACTAACCGGCAGCAAGCCCCCTTCGCTCGCCAGCAGTTCTGGAGTCAACGAGCGCAGCATCTCGAGATCGTCGAGTACATAGAAGCCCCGTCCAAAGGTGGCGATCGCCAGGTCGTCGTGCTGCGTCTGGAAGGTCATATCCCGCACCATGATCGTCGGGAGGCCCCCTCGTATGCGAGTCCAGGTGTCGCCGCCGTTGTTGGAGAAGTAGATACCGAACTCGGTGCCGGCGAACAGCAGGTTGGGATTCTTGTAGTCCTCGAGAATCGTATATACCGTGCCGCGCTCCGGCAGATTGTTCTGGATCAGATGCCACGAACGACCTAGATCGGTGCTCTTGGCGATGTACGGCTTGTAGTCACCGGCTTTGTGGTTGTCAAACGCTACGTATACCGTCTGGGGATCGTGCCAGGAAGGCTGAATGTCTGTTACGAACGTGGTATCGGGCACGTCACCTACTGACGGTATCGCACGCCAATTATCGCCACCGTCTTCACTCAATTGAATCATCCCATCGTCGGTACCGGCGAATAGCAGTCCTTCTTGCAGAGGCGATTCTGCGAGACTCACAACGGCGCCCCACACCGACGTCGAGGCGTTCTTTGCCACTGCGTCCACACCCCAGACCCGGCCCATCATCTTGAGCCGATTGCGGTCGATTTGCTTGGTCAAGTCCGGGCTGACAGTCCGCCAGCTGCCTCCGCGGTCATCACTTCGAAAGATGCGGTTCGCGGCGAAATAAAGACGTGATGGAGAATGGGGACTGATGATCAAAGGCGCATCCCAGTGCCACACCAGAGCTTCCCCCAGCTCTCCTTCCGGTCGTATCGATACACGCTCGCCCGTGGCCAGATTGAATCGCGTGAGACCAGCGTGCTGTGACTCGGCGTACACGATGTTCGGGTCGACAGGGTCAATTCGAGAGTAGAATCCGTCACCGCCCTGGGTCAGCAACCAATCGTTGTTTCTGCCTCCCTGCCTAGTGCGCGTGCGTGAGGGGCCGCCGACCGAACTGTTGTCCTGCGTTCCACCGAACACACGGTAGAACGGCCGGGTGCTGTCGACCTCCACCCGATAGAATTGGCCCAGTGGGAGATTCTGGAACCAGTCGTATGTCGCGCCACGGTCGAAACTCTCGTATAACCCGCCGTCACACCCCAGTATCACGGTCCACTTTGACTGGATCGGCCTCGATTTCCTGGTAGTAGAGCCCGATAGTCGCCCGGTCGCTCATCCGTTGCCAGGTTACCCCGTTGTTTTGGGAGCGGTAGAAACCGCCGTTGTCTGCAGCCTCAACAATCGCGTACACCACGTCTGGATTGACCGGCGAAATGGCCAGCCCGATGCGGCCGAGATCTCCACTGGGGAGGCCGCGTTGCGATTCCATCCAGGTAGCGCCTCCATCGGTAGAGCGGTGCAGTCCGGACTCCGGCCCGCCTGCGATGTACCCAAACTGGCGGCGGGCGCGTTGCCACACTGAAGCGATCAACACGTCTGGATTGCGTGGATCCATGACCACATCGCTCACACCGGCCCACTCGCCGCCGTCAAGGATCTTGTTCCAAGTCTGACCGCCGTCGGTGGTCTTGTAGAGGCCGCGGTCACCTCCCCCTTTGAACACCGGGCCCTGCGAAGCGACGTAGACTACATCGGAGTTGCGTGGGTCGATCAGAATCCGGCCGATATGCTCGGACTGTTGCAGCCCCATGTTCGTCCAGCTGCGGCCACCGTCGGTCGACCTGTAGACTCCATCACCGTACGATACCGAGCGCTGCGCATTGTTTTCTCCGGTACCGACCCAAATCACGTTGTGATTGTTGGGATCGATTACGACTTCGCCGATCGAATACGAGTCCTCGCCGTCGAAGATTGGTGAGAAACTGGTGCCCGCGTTGGCGGTCTTCCACAGTCCGCCCGAGGCAGTGGCAACGTACCAGACCGACTTGTTGGTCGGATCAACCGCTACGTCGCTGACTCGGCCCGAGACGAGTGCCGGCCCGATGGAGCGGAAGCGCAGGGCTCTGACCGCGGAAGCCAGAGGGTCCTGTTCGCGGTTCGATTCACCCTCTTCGCGCTGGGCTTGCGCAGCCGTCGCGAGAATCATGAGCGTCACTGCGGTGGTGAGTGTGACCGTCGATGTCTTGAATCGAGCAAGCATGGGCGTCTAAACCTCATCAGTTTCTTGCGTGGGAGGGGGCCCGGTCCCCTGACCGGGTAACGTATTCCTACAAAACTACTGGCGTGTCGTCTCGGTGGTAGGTCGGCTTCTGAGGTGACTAATCGAGCAGTGCCTCGACGTGCGTGACGCGGTTTCGGCCGTGCTCCTTCGAGTAATAGAGTGCCTTGTCAGCCTCTCCCAGGACACTCGAGTATGAAGACGGATCGGCGTGCCATTCATCACGTGGATGGTGCACCGTGGTCGCACCGATGCTGACCGTGACCGAACGTCGCTGCCATGAGGCAGCTTCGATCGCGGCCCGAAATCGCTCGCCTAGACGGGTTGCTCCTCTGCTATCGGTTTCCGAGGAGATAACGCCGAACTCCTCTCCACCGATCCGCGCCACGTAATCGCTGCGGCGGGCTCGGTCACGCAGAATCTGCG
>JARRLJ010000278.1:0-4022 GCA_037387025.1 Gemmatimonadales bacterium | reverse complement strand
CTGTGAAAGAGAAGCACCGCGGCTGCCCCACCGCCTCACGCACCCGACGTGACTCTGTGACTGCACCAGTATGGTCGCGGTTCTCCCAACCCATCAAGCCCAGATCATCGAAAACGAGTTGCCGGCCTGCGGCTCTCGCCTGTACGGCAAGTGACGCCACTAGGTACCCCTCAGAACTCGCGCGTGCGGCGAAATGCTTCGTACGCAACCACTCAGTGGGATTTGAGAGATGACATCCACATTGTGGAGCAAAATGGGACCGTCATTCTGGAACAGCTTGGCCGCTGCGAATAGCCCACCACCAGTGTCATACGGTCCGTCTGGCTCCGGTGACAACACGATCTCCACGCCGGCGGGAGATTTGCGTTCGATAAAGGCCCGTATCTGCTCCTCATGGTAGTGAGTGTTGATGACGATTCGGGTCGCCCCGGCCTCCACGAGTCGCTGAATCACCAGGCCCACTAGAGGACATCCACCCACCTCAACAAGTGCCTTTGGTGTCCGATCGGTGAGGGGCCGAAGCCGCGTACCTGCACCTGCGGCCAGGATCATTGCCTCCATCACAGCTTTCCGAGTACGAGCCGAACCGCTACGTGTGAGTAGCGGCTGCACATGTGTGAAGTGAGCTTACGCGCCATGTACACCGATCGATGTCGTCCACCGGTACAGCCGAAGGAAACCGTTAAGCTCGAGAACCCCCGGTCCACATACTTCTCGACGTGCGCTTCCAGGATTTCCTTGACGTTCTCCCAAAACTCCTGCGCCGGCTCGGAACGCTCCAAGAAATCCACCACCTCGTCAGATTCTCCTGTCAGATCCCGCAGCTCCGGTCGCTCATGCGGGTTCGGCAGAGCGCGACAGTCGAACACGAAGCCGCCGCCGTGTCCCTTCATGTCGGGCGGGTAACCGTCCTTGTAAGAGAAACTCTGGACCAAAACCTCCAGACTGCTCTGCGACTCGTCAGCCGATCTCGGATGCGCCCACCGCTCGACGATACGACGGAAAACGAGCTCCAATTCCGGAAGGTCCATCGGCAATCCGGCGCTCAACAGGCCGTCCAGGTTCTGTGCTGCATAGAAGACGCTCTCAAGAAAGCGTCGCTTACGCTCGAAAAAGCCGCGGTACCCGAACGCACCCATGGCCTGCATCGAGCGTACTATGACAAATCCCACGTATTGATTCTTGAACAGTACGCGATCCACAGCGACGTGCTCGCTCAGCGCATCGAGATAATATTCCAGCAGCGTATCGCGTAACGCTTGCGGTAGATTGGCCTTGGCATCGTACAAGAGGGACGCGACGTCGTACTGTAATGCGCCCTTCCTTCCTCCCTGGAAATCGATGAACCATGGCTCGCGGTCGCGAATCATGATGTTTCTCGATTGGAAGTCGCGGTACAGAAAGTAATCGTCGTCGGCCTCGAGTAGGTGTTCCGTGAGACGACTGAAGTCGTCTTCCAAACGCTGTTCGTTGAACGGGATGTGCGCCAGCTTGAGGAAATGGTACTTGAAGTAGTTCAAGTCCCAACGAATCGATTGTCTGTCAAAAGCTTGTCGAGGATAGGCAAGGCGATAATCGATCGCTTCGTTTCCCTCCACCTGGAACCGAGGTAACACCGACAGCGATTTGCGAAACAACTGCTCGGCTTCGGCAGGAAACTCGCCTTCTCCGCACTCGACGCGCATCTCGGTCAGCGCCTTGAACAGCGTGGTGTCACCAAGGTCCTCCTCTAACCATACCCCGGCCTCACGGTCCTCACCGTAGATCTCCGGTACTGGAAGACCTACTTCTCTGAACGCCTTGGCGAACGCAAGGAAGGCGCGGTTCTCGTCCCGATCAGGACCGATAGCACCGACAACCGTTTCATCGTCACCCCACACCAAACGGAAATACTGTCGGGTGGATCCATCGGCTGCCATCTCGAGGATCACTTGCGGCCTGTGGCCGAAATGCTCCTCGTACAGGCCTATGAGCCGTTCCTTCATTCATCTCCCCCGGGCTACCGCACACTCACAATACCTAGCGACAGAGAACAATATAAGGCGACCCCACTTGCAGCTCCCCAACTCGGTCGGTTTCACCCAGACCGCGGAAATAGCGGTTCCACTTTTCTCACTCGCTCGGCGGACACAGCCGACTTGATCTTCGCACTGGTCTGCGGCAGGAACGGACCGACCCAGTGTACCACGTCGTACAGCCGACCCAGCCACTGGGCGATGGCGGCCCTCACCTGGTCCCCAGCCCCATCCCTTATCAGGGACCATGGCGCCAGATGTTCAATGTCTTGATTTACCTCGTGAACATCTTTCTCTAGTAGCTCCAGCCCGGTATCGAATTCGAATCGCTCCAAAGCCGAATGAAATCCTTCCGGTGCACGCGGATCGCACGGACGCTCGAATGCGCCATACTCAGAGCACTCGCACAATGCTGTGAGGCGACTGCAGAGATTCCCCAGTCCATTTGCCAAGCCGTCATAGGCTGCGCTCAGCCGCTCTTCTGAAAAATCACCGTCGGTGAAGGGGCGAACGTATCGCAACAGGTAGTACCGGACTGCATCGCTGCCGAATCGCCTCACATACTCGCCAGGATCGATGCTGTTGCCCAGCGACTTGCTGATCTTCTGCCCGTTCTGGGTCAGAAACCCGTGTACCACAATTTTGTCGGGTACCTGAATGCCCGCCGATAACAGCAGGGCGGGCCAGTACACCGCGTGGAACTTCCACACATTCTTGCCAATGACGTGGATCTTGTCGGTATCCTCGTTCCACACTTGCTGCCATTTCACTCCACCTCCAAAACCCAGCCCAGACAGGTAGTTGATCAACGCATCAATCCACACGTAGATCACCTGCGAAGTGTCATCGGGCACCGATATGCCCCAACCGCCGGATCGGTGTGCCGCACGGCTCACGCTGATATCACGCAGGCCCGAGCGAACGAATTGGAGTACCTCGTTGTACCGACTTTCAGGAACGATTGAGAGCTTCCCAGAAATCAGCAGGTTCTCCAGCCGTTGCTGGTAGGCGCTGAGACGGAAGAAGTAGTTTTCCTCTTCAACGACAACGGGTGCACTCCCATGATCTGGGCATACGCCGTTGACCAGATCTTTCTCCAGGTAGAAGTCTTCGCATCCGATGCAATAGAGGCCGGTGTACTGCTTGCGATAGATGTCTTCCGGTCGAAGCTGCTTCCAAAACGTTCTAACAGCTGTCTTGTGAGCCTGCTCTGTGGTCCTGATGAACCGGTCATGAGATACGGCCAGCTCGTCACACAGATGCCGAAAGTTCTTCGAGTTTCCGTTCACGAATTGTTCCGTCGAGATCCCTTGCTCCCTCGCAGCCATCACATTCTTGAACGCATGCTCGTCGGTGCCCGTCTGAAAACGTACATGGCGACCCAACAAACGGTAATATCGTGCGAGGGTGTCAGCCTGAACCAGTTCCAGGGCAAAACCCACGTGCGGTCGCGCGTTTACGAACGGTATCGTAGAGGTCACATATGCCGTATTGTCGTACATCGTTGAGCTCCTGAATCGAAGTGAGCGCATGCAAAAAGGCCCAAGAGCTGGAGGCTCTCGGGCCCGTTGACTTACCCCTAAGACTGAGGTCAGCGCATTCGCATGCCTCGCCTCGGGGTCAATCGGGCCCCGAGGATGGTCATCCTCGATCCACTGTAAATCACGACTCTGCGGTACATTCGCTGTCCTTTCCTCACTGAGTAACTTGCGGACGATCCTGGCTGGGAGTCAAGTGCCAAGCTGACCGCCGTCCCAAAAATCCCTCCGGCGCTTAGATTTCGGGCTCCCTTGTCACCCGATTGTTGTCCGACCCTCGACCCCGAATCACGGAGGCCCACAGATGCTTCCTCCACGTACTCGAGTAGTTCGCACGCTGGCTGTGCCTTTCATTCTCGGATTATCCACCGTGCCCTTCCAACCGGTCCTCGCCCAGGGCGCCCGCATGCTGCGCGATCCGGACGTTGGCCCCAATCACATCGTATTCGTCCATGCCAACGACGTTTGG
>JARRLJ010000277.1:0-7512 GCA_037387025.1 Gemmatimonadales bacterium | reverse complement strand
GTCTGCCAGGAGCCGCATTAGGCGGCGCCGGGCCGGAGCGGGAGGAACGTCTGGTCCTGGAGCACCTCAGCGGCGTATGCGAACACGGCGCGGAGTGCATCGTCGGTCAGCTGGGGGTAGTTTTTCTCGAGCTCCTCCCGTGACCACCCCTCGGCGAGGAGTCCCAGCACGAAGTCCACCGCGAGGCGCGTACCCTTGATGACGGGCTTGCCAGCGAGCACGGCTGGATCGGCATGGATGTGGTCAGTCCAGGTCATCGGTCCCTCCACCGCCTAAGCTAGGTGGTAGCGTGCTGCCCATCAAGCTGGCCGCCATCCCCGAATGAACGAGTTATATGCTCTGGTACGTCGGGCCGCGCAGTCCGATCTGCCGGCTATGTTGTTTCAGACACCGCCTCTCCCGTCTAGCAAGGGTGATTCAGGTAGCTCACCAGCTCATCCGTTAGCTCGTGTCCGAATCTGTCGTAGAACTCTTTGGAGAACTTTGCAGCTACCGGCATCATATCCTGGTTTGACGGTGAGTCCTTCAGGACTCAGTTCTCGGCCGAGCCCGGCCTTGAAGGCCGGGACTGATACGACCTAGAGTCCAGTTTCCGGCAGCATTCTAAGTCTACGCTCGGCGAGTGCGATAAGTAAACCTATGCCCAGAGTGTCAGAAGAACGCGTCCGATGGTTTGAACGTTGGCCAGGCAGCTAGCGGGCTATCGTCCCCGATTGACCAAGAATTGACCGACTCGGACTACATTGGACCTGGTCCGATGGGGGGTACCATGAAACAGATAGACCAGAGTGCGCCAACTGCGATTGCTCCCGACGTCACCACGCTCGCCAGGGACAACACTGCATTTGCAGTGGATATGTACGCAATGCTGAGAGGTGCCGAGGGCAACGTGGTTTTCTCGCCGCAGAGCGTTTCAGCAGTTCTGTACATGCTCCTCGCCGGTGCTAATGATGTTACCGCCACACAGATAGCGCAGGCGCTGCACTGTTCGCTGCCCCCCGACCGGGTTCACCACGCTGCCGCAGCGCTAGCCGATGTGCTGCAACAGATTGCACGCAGAGGTGAGGTCCGTCTGTCCAGTGCGAATGCACTCTTTCCACACGACCACTATTCGCTGCTTCCCGCGTTCCTCGCAATAACCAAGGAATACCATGGTGTAGAGGTAACGCCGCTCGACTATGCCCAGCCGGAGCGGGCTCGTGAAACGATCAACAGTTGGGTTGAGGAGCAGACAGAGAGGCGGATCATTGACCTGATTCCGCAGGGAGCGATTAAACCCCTCACGCGGTTGGTACTGACCAATGCCGTTTACTTCAAAGGAATCTGGTCGTCACAATTCGAACCGGACGACACCCGAGAGGCTCCGTTTTGGCTCACACCGCGTAAGAGTGTTGACGTCGATACGATGTGGCAACGTGAGCAATTCATGCTAGCTGAGATGGACCGCCTGAAGGTACTGGAGCTGCCCTACAAGGACGAAGATCTGTCAATGCTGTTGATTCTCCCGAACGCGCGCGACGGCCTAGCAGAGATCGAGACGGAGCTATCTCCGTCGAGCCTCGGAGAGTGGCGCGACAGATGTAGCCACACAGACGTGGATGTTCTCCTTCCCCGCTTCCGCATTGAGTGGGGCACGTCACTCAACGAGATACTCCAATCCATGGGCATGGTTGATGCCTTTGACGTAAATCGAGCTGACTTCTCGCGAATGGATGGACGAACTGCCTGGTTGTACGTCGGGTCGGTAGCCCACAGGGTTTTTGTTGAGGTGAACGAGGCGGGTACTGAAGCAGCCGCTGCGACGGAGCTGTAGATGGAACTGGGGATGGCGCTATCGGAGCCACGTAAGCCACTTGAGTTCCACGCCGATCATCCGTTCCTCTTCGCACTCATGGAGCGCCAGACGGGTAGCATCTTGTTCATGGGGCGGGTTGTCGATCCGCGCGCGGACAACGGTGGCGAGGGCGTGGCGCAACGAAGAGGGATCGCTCGGTGGCTGCCGTGGATCAAACGGTGAACACGCATCGTATGCGGGAACGGGTTTAACCTGCCGGCTCGCGCTGCGTTGGCGCGTAGACGGCACAACAAAGGGCGCGAGCTTCTTGGGGCCGGTTCCCGGCTGATCAAACGTCTACTCTACTGCTGGCTACCGCTTCCGTACCAGGCGGCGGTCGAACTCGAACGAAATCTCCTGTCCCACCGGGGTCACCCACCGGTTCTGGTCCAGTGTCAGGTACACCCCCGCAACGCCGCCTTCTGCCTTCCTGTGCTTTCGCGCGTGTTCTTCTGACCAGAAGAAAACGGACTTACGTCAGAAGTCGTCGATGATGCTTGGAGCCTTCAGCTTGGTAAAATCGACCATCGGTATGAAGAACATCGGGTTGCTCTCGGGCTCGTGGAGAGTGTAGCTGAGATCGTGCCTCATGGTTAAGCCAATGCGCCGCGCGCAACACGAGCACTCGGTGCCGATCTCGAAGGAGAGCGCTTCGTTCCTGAGTTTCCCTTGCACGAAGGGAGTCGCCACGGCGTCGACGCCTCAGGCCGCGTTCAGTCGCTCGCCGGTGCTAAAGGCCATCCAGTGGGGTGTGTCAGCCACCGTCCCCGGATAGGCCCACACCACGTCGCGCCCGCCGGACCGGGACAGAAAGATCAGGCGTCGCTCGAGCTCGTCGACGATCTCGATCACACGATTGACGTCCATCTCCAGGGCATCGGCGATGTGCTCCGGTGGCATAGGTTCGGCTAGACGGGGCAGATCTCGAACTACGAAGTGGTGAACGCGTCGTTGCTCGTCATCGAGTCCCCCAAGGGCACGATGGACCTTTTTGGCACTGGCCTTCATCGCCCTTTGGAAAAGAGCTTGCGGGATAGGCAAAATGTGATGCTTGAAGCCCAGCAGTACCGTCTTCACAATTGGTCTTCCTCGCTGTCAGCCGGTGTAGACTCCAGGCGATCAAACCGTCGGTTACGGTCATGGCCCCGGGGTCGGAGCGGAGAAAAAGTACGCCTTGCGCATTGAGTCAGCCAGCACGAGAGCAGCCTGCTGGATGCAGGTAGCGGCGCGGCGATCTGCGTGGCGTTCAGTACACGCTTTTTAATTCCGTGGTCCCACCCTCGGTTTCTCCCGGCCGACTGGACTTGTTTTTCGCTGTACCGCAGCCATATTGGGCCGATCTTGCTCGTAGGCTCAAGCGAGCACGATGGGACCACAACCGACGATCGCGAACGCACCGTACGGCGCGCCAGCCATTGCGCCCGCAGCCATGGAGAGTACGGAACTGTCTTTTCGCCATCCAAATGACAATACGCTACCGATTGGTACCGGCGATCTCTGCATCGCAGCGATAAGGCGCGACGTTGGCATGCCGGTCGTGACCAGCAACGCGGGTCGCACCCGTCGTGAGCTACGCCGTAGCATGCTGACGGTCATAGTTGGCCTGTGCGCGCTCAGCGCCGCAACCTGTGGTCGCAGTGGCGATCGCCGCGACTCCACCGTGATCGTTGCCTACCCCTACGAGGGAGGTGGTGATCTCTTAGGACCGTCCGACGACGAGGCAATGTTCCTCGTCTTCCTGCCGTTGCTGCGCTACGATGAGCACGGAAACCTGGAAGGCAGGCTTGCAAGTAGCTGGGAACACTCGGACGACTACCGCGAGTGGACCTACCATCTGCGCACCGACGTGCGCTGGCAGGATGGTGCGCCGGTGACAGCCCACGACGTGGCGTACACGCTCGAGTTGTTGTCGCTTCCCACTTCCATGGAAATGTGGTCGGGCATCATCCAGTCCATAACGGTGCACGATGACTCGACGATCACGGTGCGTGCGGGGAATCCTGAGTACTATCAGACGCAGGTCGTTCACTATCCTCGCCACCTGCTCCAGCATCTCGATCAGTCCGAGATGCTGGACTGGGCATTCTGGCTGGAGCCGGTTGGAAACGGTCCGTACCGCTTCGTACGCTACGTGCCTCATACGCTGATGGAGTTCGAGGTCAACCCCGATTACGTGTTCGAGGCACCTCGTATCAGGCGTGTGATCCTGAAGTTTGCTGGAGATGCCGGGCTCAGCGAACTGCTAAGCGGCAACGTAGATGTCGTCAAATGGCTCGACGATCCTGGACAGGTTCGGCGGCTCTCTGATAACCCGGGCTTCGCGATCCACTACTCATTTTGGGAACAACGTAGTCGCGCAATCTACTGGCGCTGCGATCATCCCATTCTCGGCGATGTGCGTGTGCGCCGTGCGATCGATCTCGCACTCGACCGGCGCGGCATGCTGCAAGCATTGGGACTGCCCAACAGCATCCCCGCCGGCTCCGGATTCTATTCGGCACGCCAGGCCAGACGCGGGGGCGCTCCAAAGGATGCTGCCTACGATCCGCAAGCAGCGGGCTCGCTGCTGGAGCAGTCGGGCTGGGTCGACTCCGACGGCGACGGGATTCGAGGCCGAAACGGCCAAAGACTCAGTTTCACGGCGCTGCTCAATGCTTCGGAACGGTACGACAACTCCATTGCCATACACGTGCAGGATCAACTGCGCCAACTCGGTGTGGACATGCAGCTCCAGCCGCTCGACGGGGGTGCCTTGTTCGAGCGCTACAAGAACGGCGACTTCGAGGCGGCGGTGTTCCAGGTTTGGCTGCAGGAGCGTTTCTACGAAGACGACACACCTCTGGGTTATCACAACCCACGGCTGGCCGAACTCATCAATCGCGTGAATTTGAGTTCCGATCCAACCGAGGTCGATCGCGCCTATCAAGAAGTCACACAGCTCTTTCACACGGATGTGCCGATCACCCTACTGTTTCCAATCACACACACGATGGTCGCGCACCGGCGTGTGAGGGGCCTGAGTAGTCCTTGGCGGTCGGAACCGGTGTGGCACATGGAGGATTTGTGGCTCGAGCAACAATAGCGTGGTGTGCTACCAAGTGTGACTCGAGTCCTTCGAACTATACGTTCTCCGTGGAGGTGTGCTGGGCCATCCTATGGTGCAGCATGCTTTCTCTTCTGCCAGGGTGTGGGGGTGCGGGGGACGGCGCTGGTCGTGGCAACACGGTGGCTCTCGCGTATTGCTGCGGTGACAGAGTGCTGAGCCCGATGATGGACGCGAACGCTCGATTGCTCGTCTTTCTTCCGCTCGTGGGTCAGGACGAGCGCGGCGAACCGGTAGGGCGGCTCGCAAGAAGTTGGGAACACTCGGCAGATTATCGAGAGTGGACATTTCACCTTCGGACCGACGTCCAGTGGCACGACGGCGTTCCAGCGACTGCCGAAGATGTGAAATTCACAGTCGATTTGTGGTCGCACCCCGATATCAACTGGTACGGTGCTGCGGCGTCGACCGAGGCTTTGAACGATTCCACGGTTGTCGTTCGATACCTCGATCCGACGGATGCGCTTCGCTACCTCCCGTGGTTGGTCTACTATCCGAAGCACCTGTTGGAGAACGAGGACCCGAAGCAGTTCCACGATTGGGAGTTCTGGAGAGAGCCCGTTGGGAACGGCCCCTATCGTTTCGTTCGACTAGTGCCTGCGACAATCATGGAGTTCGAGGCGAACCCAGATTTCTACGCCGGAAAGCCCGAGATCGAGCACGTCGTGCTCAAGTTCGTCGCGGACGCCGGTCAGACGGAACTCGTGAGCGGAGGGGTGGACGTTCTGACCGATCCCAAACTGGAGCAAGTGCTGCAGTTTCAATCGAACTCCCGATTCCAACTCCTCTATTCGTTCGTTTCCAACGTCGGGCTGGCGATCTATTGGAATCATGCCTCGCCCCTCTTTCGAGACAGCCGAGTCCGCAGGGCACTCACCCTGGCCGTTGATCGGCACGAGCTTCTCGGCACTCTTGGATTCCCGGTGAGCACTCCGATCGTCGATGGGCCTTTCACGGAACAACAGCTTCGAAGAAGCGGACTGTCGGAGGCGGCCGTATCGAAGGATACGGCTGAGGCTGTTCATTTGCTCGATACGGCTGGTTGGCGAGACCGCGACGGAGACGGGTTACGGGACCGAGATGGCCTGGCCTTCCGGTTTACGGTACTCGTTGGGGGGCAGCCCTACAACCGACAAGTGGCAGTGTACGTGCAGCAACAACTGCGCAGACTGGGCATCCAGATGAACATACTGCCTCTGGAAGGGAGCGTGGTATATCAGCGAGTGAACGCCGGCGACTTCGACGCTGCTGTGGGCCTCATGGGGTTGCCCGCCGATTGGCTGTCTCGCTACTTCGGCGCGGGATCGCTGCTCGGCTACCGCAATGCAGATGTTGCTGGGCTCGTCGACGACATAGAAGCCACTGCCGACCCGGGCATCCGTGATCGTCTCGTTACCGAGCTGAGGGCCATCTTCAGCGATGAGGTGCCAGCCCTTTTTCTGTTTCCGAGCGTCCGTTTCGTGATTGCCCACCGACGGCTCCGAGGACTGGCCAGCCCCTGGAAAGCAGAACCGACGCGGTTCATGGACGAACTTTGGCTCGCGGAGGAGAGGCACCAGTGAATGATTTCTCGACGAAAATGAATCCCTCGGGTGCGGGGCCGGACGACGAAACTGAGATCCTCGAGATCTTGAATCAGTTTGGAGAGGCGTTCGATAAACGCGACGCAGATCTGTACGCGGCGAATTTCTCCGTGGATGCGGATTGGGAGAATGCGTTCGGCGGACGCGCTCGTGGCAGAACAAAGATCCGGGATTTCATTCTTCAGGTCTACCCGCTCTTCCGTAACAGCTCGCAAACGCTGACCGATACCCGGATCAATCTCGTTGCACCCGGTGTGGTCGTTGCCGACGTCGTGCGGGAGCTGACCGGAATCGTCAACCAGGAAGGGACCCCCGTGCCCGATCGAACGGTCCGAACGACCTTCGTGCTCAGCAAAGAGACGGGAAGGTGGCAGGTAGTCCTATTCCGGGCCGGGGATCTGAGGCGCCGTCTCGAAGGAGACTAGATGGCCGGACGCAAAACGGTACTCGCGCTGTTCCTGCTGATGCTCAGCACGGCGTGCGGTCGGGACGGCCACGACTCGGTAGAAGCAACATCGACATACACCTTACTCTACTCCTCCAGTCAATTCGACTGGGCGCCACGAATCGCGCGCGATGGCGCGGCGAAGTTCCTGTTGTTTCTGGAACTGGCAACGCCCAACGCGCGCGGTGAACTCGAGGGCCGACTGGCCGAACGCTGGGAGCCTCTACCCGATCATCGCTCATGGATGATCCACCTGCGACAGGGTGTCAGGTGGCACGACGGTGTTCCCGTCACGGCCCATGATGTGAAGTTCACCGTCGACCTGTGGAACCACCCCGACGTGCTGTATGTGGAAAACCCCATCGAATCGGTGGAGGTGCTGGACGACACGACCTTCATCATGACCTACAAGCCGGGAAACGCCTGGCACACGTACTGGTATCCGGGCTACTGGACGGTCTTCTACCCCAGACATTTGCTCGAGCACCTCGACCCGGCCGAGTTCGATGAATGGGAATTCTGGGAACGGCCGGTGGGGAATGGTCCC
>JARRLJ010000276.1:0-5155 GCA_037387025.1 Gemmatimonadales bacterium | reverse complement strand
ACGACGAGACGCTGTTGTTGGTGACCAGCGATCGGATCAGTGCCTTTGATGTCGTGATGGACGAGGCGATCCCCAAGAAGGGAATCGTCCTGACGCAGATCAGCGGCTTCTGGTTCCGCGAGTTGGCCGGCATCGTCAAATCACATTTCATTACGTGCGATACAAACGAGATCGTCGAGCGCGTTCCGTCACTGGCTGGACACCGAGAACAAATCGCAGGCCGGTCCACTCTCGCGCGTCGGGCGGATCCGGTGCCATTCGAGTGTGTTGTCCGCGGATACATAGCCGGGTCGGCGTGGAAGGAATACGAGGCTGAGGGAACGCTTGCCGGTGAACCACTTCCAAAGGGTCTGGCGGAAAGCCAGGAGTTGCGCCCTGCGATATTCTCCCCTGCGACCAAGGCAGAAGAAGGCCATGATGAGAACATCACGTTCGACCGCATGCTGGAGGCATTGGGCCAAGATGTCGCCAATACCCTGCGTGAATCCAGCATCAGTTTGTACGAGGCCGGGCGTGAACGCGCCAAGAAGAACGGTATCATAATCGCTGACACCAAGTTTGAGTTCGGCCGTTCTCAGCAAGGAGAGCTGATTCTGATCGACGAGTTGCTCACACCGGACTCGTCGCGGTTCTGGCCGGCGGACCAATACCAAGTCGGACGAGGTCAAGCGAGTTTCGACAAGCAGCCGCTGAGAGACTATCTCGACGGCCTGAGAAAACACGATGAATGGGACGGCAATACACCGCCTCCAAGCCTACCGTGGGAAATCGTAAGGGCAACGAGCGTCCGCTACCAGGACGCGTACCTGAGAATCACCGGGGAATCGCTACCAGAAGACGCATGAAGATAGCCCCGGAGGGTCGAGCGCTGATCACCGTGGCCTGGATCATCTTAGCGGGGCTGGCCCTTCTGGCGTGGTGGACAAACTGGGGCTGGACACTGGCGGTGCTCATACCTTGGGCGGGTATAGCGCTGTGGGTACCCTGGTTCTTTCGCGATCCCGTGCGAAAAGGGCCGAGAGGTGACAGTCTCGTTCTGGCCCCGGCGGACGGTCGGGTGGTCTCGATCACCGAGGTCGACGAGCCCGAGTTTCTCAAGAGGCGCGCCACGTGCATCTCGGTGTTCATGAACGTCTTCAACGTACACGTCAATCGATATCCGGTGGCGGGCTCGGTAGCCTACCGAGAGTACCGACCCGGCAAGTTCGTAAACGCCACTCGGGACAAGGCCAGCTCCGTCAACGAACGAATGTCGCTCGGGCTGGAAAGCCGACACGGATCAGTCCTCGTGCGTCAGATCGCAGGCCTGGTGGCACGTCGTATCGTGGCAGATCATCAAGTAGGTGATAGAGTCGGTCAAGGTGACCGATTGGGAATCATCAGATTCGGCTCGCGGCTGGATACGTACGTACCACACCCAGCCAGTATTAGTGTGCGGGTGGGAGACGTAACGCGAGCCGGGGTCACCATCTTAGCGGAGTGGCCACTATGAAACGGACAACACGCCGCCGCGGGCGCGTCAGGCGTGTAATCGTTGTCGTGCCGAGTTTGTTCACCCTGGCCAATCTATTCTTCGGCATCTGGGCCATCGTGCTTGCTTCGCACGGTGACTTCTATATGGCCAGCTGGTGGCTCGTCATAGCCGGAGTGCTGGACATGATGGATGGGCTTTCGGCCAGGATGAGCAACACCGGAACCAAGTTCGGCGGCGAACTGGACTCCCTGGTCGACATCGTGAGTTTTGGAGTTGCTCCGGCCATGCTGATCTATCAGATACAGCTAGTGGATGCCGGTCCATTCGCCTGGGTGTTCGCTTACGCCTTTGTAGTTGCCGTTGCTCTCCGGTTGGCACGGTATAACCTGCAGCACGAGGAATCTCCGCGCAGTGGCTTTGTGGGACTGCCATCCCCAGCGGCCGGGATGACGCTGGCCACCTATTATCCGTTCACTCGGACCGACTTCTACCAGACGCAATTGGCCGACCTACCGTGGACCCAGATAATCATCTTCCTCACACTCGCGCTGAGTCTGGCCATGGTAAGCCAGATTCGCTACGCCCGGCTGCCCGGTATAGGCTTCCGGTCGCGGCGGGGTGCCATCGGTCTCGCGGTGAATCTGACGATACTGGGATTTGGCATCTGGTCGCGGGATATTTTCTTCTTTCCGCTGGGAATCGCGTATTTCGCGTACGGATTTGCGCGGACGGCGGTGGTGGGCTTCATGGAGCGCGGTGCTGATGAAGAGGTGGACGAAGCTTCCGAATCCGCTAACCCAGTGCTAGTCCGCGACTTAGAAGATCAGCACAGGCGAAGCCGAGGCCAATCGGGCTGATTGCCTGGGAGCGAGAGTCCGCTGTCTACAATGAGACACAAGTCACGTCCTGGCCATTGAAAGCTGCTATCTTACGCTTTTGAACCGCCGCCACCGGACGCGGATTTCCGTGATACCAGGCGGTGTCGGTGCTGAACTCTTTGCAGGAGGCAGGCGATGAGAAGGCCAACTCTCGCGGCAGCGGCCGTCGCGACCGTGTTCTTGATGGGGTGCGACCGCATTCCGTTCATCGGTGGAGGGGAGGAGGAAGCTAGCCCTCCGGCGTCCCCAGTCACGCAACCAGCCGCCACGGCAACGCAACCAGCTGACACCGCCACACCTCCGGACACAGTGGCGGAGCCGCAGCCACAACCGCAAGTGCAGCAAACCGTCACCCGACCACCGAGGACCCAACCCGACAATCAAGCAACTGCGGCACAAGGTATGGACGAGCCCTGGACGCCGACCCATACTGGAACGGTCTCACCCGGCATGAGCCGTGAAGCGGTAGTCGGAGTTTGGGGCGAACCCGTAGCTGAGCGGGCCAGTGGAGAGTGGACTTATCTTTACTATAGAAACGGTTGCGAGTATAGCTGCGGCACGTTCGATGTAGTTATGCTTCAGGGTGGAGAGGTGGTGGATGCGATCGTGAGGGGCCGAGGCCATACTTATGCCGGAACATCATCGTCTCCTGCCGGGAGCCAAGGACTGTTCACGCCGCCGGGAGGCGGACCCGGGGAGCTAGGAATCACGGGATGATCGAAAAACCCAGCCGCAATGAAGAGGAGTATTTCCAACTCCGGGAGTCCGAGATCCTTCGGCGGAGGCACAAGGAGGCGGCCAGGGCACATGCAAAGAGGGAGCGTCGGCAACACTACATGAAGTGCCCCAGATGTGGAGCCGACATGATCTCGGACTCGATCGGGCAGATCGGATTAGACCGCTGCGGAGAGTGCCGCGGTGTCTTTCTCGACGCGGCAGCAGCGGAGGGTCTGATCAAAGCGGAACAAAGCACCGCCGCGAGGATATTCAAGTCCATGATCCGCGGTGTCAGCTCGACATAGACAACAGCTGATGCCGCCGGATCACCCTGCCGTGAGCGCTGACGGACCGACGTGATATTGTAGTGGGGCAGGCGCGCTTGGCCAACCGAACCCAACCCGCTAACATAAAGACTCGAGCGAATGCTCGGCTGTCTTCCGCTATCTAAGACTGAAATGCTACTTGACCATACCGCGACTCGATTGAGGGCGGCCTGATGTGTGGTGTAATGGGTGTTTCGGGCCTGTCCAACGCAGCTGAGCTGGCCTATTTAGGCTTGTACTCCTTGCAGCACCGGGGTCAGGAATCAGCCGGAATCGTCTCGGTGGACGCGGACGGAAGAGCGCGTGGCCACCGTGGCATGGGGTTGGTGCAGGATGTTTTCCCTCCACGAGTGCTGCGGGAGCTTCCGGGTGACCTGGCCATTGGTCACACCCGGTACTCCACTTCCGGCAGCTCCGTACTGGTCAACGCCCAGCCGAGCCTGGTTCACTACCACACGGGTCCGCTTGCGTTGGCCCACAACGGCAATCTCACAAACGCCGACGCGTTGCGCGCAGACCTTGTCGGCTCGGGCTCGATTTTCCAGTCGTCTTCCGACTCCGAAGTCCTGGTACATCTGATCGCCCGGCGTACACTCTGGCCATGACCGTGGGCCGGACCATGTACGGAATCGTGGATTCGCGCGGCTTCAGACCTCTCGTTCTTGCGGAATTGAATGGTGGCTGGGTGCTCGCGTCCGAGACATGTGCATTGGACATCATAGGCGCTCGAAAGGTGCGTGAACTCGCGCCCGGTGAATGGCTCAAGATCGAAGATGGCAAGGTCGTAGACTTGCCTCCGCTGCCTCGTAAGGAACCGCACCGATGTGTGTTTGAGCTGATCTACTTCTCGCGGCCGGACAGCATAGTCTTCGGTACCTCGGTCGACCGGGCGAGGCGTGAGCTGGGGCGCCAGCTGGCACGAGAGCACCCGGCACCGGGGGCAGAGTGGGTGTTCTCGGTCCCGGACTCATCCAATGCGATGGCGTTGGGCTTCTCGGAAGAGAGCGGAATCAAGTTGGAGCACGGCCTCATTCGCAATCACTACGTTGGACGGACATTCATCAACCCGCTAGAGTCCGCGCGCACCGAGAAGGTGAGGATCAAGTTCAACCCGGTCCGCGAGGTCATTGAGGGCAAGAGCGTAGTCGTAGTAGATGATTCGCTGGTACGCGGGACCACATCCCGGGGCCTGGTCAGAATGATCAGACAAGCTGGTGCGCGCGAAGTCCACATGCGGCTGGCGTCACCGCCGATCCGCGGCCCCTGCTACTACGGCATCGACACCCCGACTCATGAAGAACTCATCGCAGCCAACTACACTGTCGAGGAGATCGGCCGGCAGCTAGGCGTGGATACACTGGGCTACGTATCCCTCGATGGGATGTTAACAGCGTGTGACGATGGGACAGAACGGTTCTGTCATGCGTGTTTCTCTGGCAAATATCCAACGGATATCCCCCAGCGCGATCCGGAGTCTCAGAAGCCGCACGAGGACGCGCAAATGGTGGACACTAACCTCGTTCAAGCACAAAGATGAAACAAGTATTCTTTTTCGGTAACGGTCGGGCTGATGGCAACGCGCAGATGTCCGACATCCTTGGTGGTAAGGGAGCCAACCTGGCCGAGATGACCAACCTCGGAATCCCGGTGCCACCGGGCTACACGATATCAGCCAAGTTGTGCCTCAACTACCTGGACGAAGGCAAGCTGCCCGAATCGGTGCAAGCTGAAGCCGACGAGGCAATGGCGCGTCTCGAGGA
>JARRLJ010000275.1:0-6756 GCA_037387025.1 Gemmatimonadales bacterium | reverse complement strand
TGGGCAGACCTGGCATCCTGGTCTAAGCTCGAGCCAGAGGAAAGGAACAAGCTCATACACGCCATCGAGCGAACCTACGAAGACACTATCGACAAGCTTCGCCCACTACGGGACAAGCGGCTGGCAGGAGTCCTGCGAAGTCTCGAACGTACCAGACGAACTGTGGCCCTCCGACGCATCGAGCTTGAGTAGGCGGGGATCTTCAGAACAAGTTCAGCCGACCTCCTTCTCAATTGCCACACACAGCAATGACTCGGCCAACTCGTACCCGATGACTTGCTCCTTGCCTTGTGCCCCGCTGATTCCAATCATCGTCGGTCCACGAAACGGTTGCCGACCCAAGACTTCAAACGACACGCCGGGCTTGAGACCGAGCGATGCGACGAAACGAAGTCGCTCTGGATCCTTGTCGCTAACCATGCGGAGTTCGGCTACCTCTCCTACCGGTAGATCGGCAAGGGACATGTACTCCACAGTCTCCACGCTGCCATCCTTGGTCGGTATCGGCGCGCCGTGCGGGTCATAATTTGGGTTTCCCAGAGCCATGGCCATGCGCTGGATGAGCTCGTCCGACACAGCATGCTCCAGCCGCTCGGCTTCTTCGTGCACGGAATCCCAATCATACCCCAGCTTGGTAGTCAGATAGGTCTCCACTATGCGATGCCGTCGTACCATTCGAAGAGCAGCCTGTTTGCCGTCTTCTGTCAGCTGGACACCCCTGTAGGGCACATGCTGTAACAAGCCGGCTTCGGACAGGCGTTTCACCATGCCGCTGACCGACGGCGCCGCGACGGCAAGAGCCTCTGCTATGGCGCTGGTTTGGGCGGGAGATCCATCCTGCTCCAGCTCATAAATGGCCTTGAGGTAGTCTTCGATGGATCTGGTCAAGACCTGTTGATTGGAAACCTCACTCACGGGTGCCTCCTGCCAGAATTCTGCTTGACTAAAATTCGACCGAGCCCCGGCGAAACGCAAGGAGGCGATTTAGTCATGAGATCATAACTCTATGAGCGGTTTAATGATGCGCTCAGTCATGCCCCAGACAACGTGACCGCCTACCACGTACGAGGGCACCTCGATAGACTGGCCCCTCAGCGTTATGCGAGACGGCCGACCCGCGTCCTTAGTTTGCGCAAGGAGACCCAGAGATGCAGATGGACCTCCTCATTCGCCTTTATTCCTGGGCGGTATTGGAGGCCGAAGACAAAGGGACGGACCACTACAGGCGGCAAGACGCGGGTCCTGGGATGCAGATCGTCTAGTTCGCCTAGGAGCTCCTTTGACCCCAGCCGGATTCCTGTCTCTTCCAAGGTCTCGCGGCGCGCTGTTTGCAGTAGATCCTGGTCCAGGGGCTCGCGGCGCCCACCCGGCAAGGCCATCTGGCCCGACCACGGATCGCGTTCATGTTCGGCCCGCTTGATCAGTAGGAGTTCTGGGCCGGTAGCGCCGATTTCAACCAACACGATGGCGACCGCGGCCTCAATCGTCCCGGGTTCGCTGATTCGGCGTGGGCGGAGCTGTCGCAGGTGATGGCGGATGTGTTCAAGTGTGTTGGGGTTCATCACGGCGCACCAATAAACGGAACCTGAAAGCCGGAGAATAGTACAGATAAATAGAACAAGTGGTGACGCATCGCGCTGAGTCCTTGCGTGCGCTGCTATATTGGGAGCGGGCTGACGCGATCGGTGGATCAGATCACAAAAACTGGGAGGACCTTATTCGCAGCTTCGGTGTCGGAATCCTTGCCCTTGCAACTGTCGCGGCCGCCAGTTTGCTGCTGCGGCACAGTCGCCTTGCCCCACTGGGGAAAAGCGTCAGACGCGACCGTCGCAACGTCGACCGGTTCTACGCAGCCGGTCTCTGATTCAACCCTCGGGGGGCTCCGCAAGGAGCCCTCCTTTTTGTTGCCGTTCAGAGGAGGTATCTCGAAAACCACACGATAGTCCCGCCAACGGCTGAGTCGAGTTCAGTTGTGTAACCCGACCACGGATGCCGAGCTCCAAACGTATGAGTCCCACCCGGGATCACATTGATCTCTGTAGTCTCTTTGTTTGCCGCATTATACAAAGTCTGCGCCTCCTCGGTCGATACAGATTCGTCCTCCGCTCCGTGTACAATCAGCCAAGGAGCTTGCACCCGGCTCGCTGCACCGGCTATGTCGAGGGCTTCGCCGCTAAGTTCGATATCATCCAGTGTATCCGTGAAGATCGGCAGGACTTCTCCCGTTCGGGCGTTTACGATGTCGACCTTGCCGTCCGCTCGCCAGCGGGCGATTGTCTCTGAGTCCCACCGGTTAGTATTAGCGATCGCCGACCAAGTCACGAGAGCACCAACATTGGTATTGCTCGCCGCGTGCAGAACCGCAGTGCCACCACCCCGGCTATGTCCGAAAAGACCGTAGCTGTGGATCTCGTCCAGCCCGTCACAGAGCCTGCCCTTCGCGAGGTAGTTGGCTACCGTTTCAAGGTCCTTCACGTCGCCAGAGAACGTGCTGTGGCCGAACCGATCAGGCTCCGAGAAGCTCCCTCCGTCCGGCCCGACTCCGCTGCCACTGAAATTGAACGTGATTGCGGTCAATCCAGCTCGTGCCAGTCGCCCGGCAAGCTTCGGGAAAAAACCCCAATCTTTGAATCCCTTGAATCCGTGACAGATGATCACAGCAGGCCTTGCTTCGCCACTACCAACTGTCCGGACTTCTCCTCTCAGCGGCCCGCCGTCGGCTCCCTGCAACTCAAAGCGCTTCGTATTCACTGTAGACATCGGTTTCTTTGACCTCACAAAGTCGCTTGGGTACATTGTTCATGGAACTTACCAGGGAGAGAACGCAAGATGGGTCTGACAGCGCGTCCCTCCCGACCGGCTCTGGCCGCCGTTGGCCGCTCAATTGCCTCAAACCGCGATCGGCTGGTCGCCCAGTGGGCAGACTGGTTGATGGGCCGGATGAGTCACATCGCACAGATAGACCGGCCTACGATCGATCGACAACTGGGTCTATTGATTGACATAATGATCGAGATGGCCGGTCCCTTAAGGCGGCAGGTTGCGGAGCTCTGGTTCAACGCCTGCGATGGCTACGGACGGACTGCTGCCGCCCGTGGACTGGCGGCAGGCGAGGTGGTGGAGGAACTCCAATACCTCCGGGAACTACTGATTCGCGACCTCTCAGAGGTTATCGCAGCTCTCCCAGCACGACAGTCACTCGCGGCAGTACTGCGCCTGAACCGGTTGCTCGACCGAGGACTAGCCCACTCGGTAGTGGGATATACCGACGTGCTGGTCGAGACTCTTCTCAACAAGAGAGGCGTAGTCCTCGACGCTTCAGGTCCTGGTGAGAACGCGGTCCACGCACGTCTTGAACAGTTGGAAGATGAGTTGGCAACGCTCAGGAGCCGGGTTACCTGACCACCCGTTATCCCATAACGTCTTCACCGCCATCGACGTTAATCACGTTACCGGTTATCCAATCGGTACCTGGTTTGCATAGAGCAACGACGGCTCTGCCAATATCGTCGGGCGTCGTCAACCGCTTGTGAGGATTCCGCCTCACCGCCTCGACAAAGAGTTGGTCGCTCTCCGGGATTTTCTCGGCTGCGGGAGTACGCGTCACTCCACCTCTCAGTGCGTTTACTGTGATTTCGTGGGATGCCAGTTCTACAGCCAATTGGCGTGTATGGGACTCGAGAGCACACTTGGCGGCAGAGACTGCACCATATGAGTGAATGACGCGATTTGAACCCGATGAAGTCATTGATAGAACGCGACCACCCTTCCCCATCATGCCCCGACTGACGACGTCCTGTGTCCAATACACCAGCGAGTGCGCCATCACGTCGAGCGTCATATCCATATTCCGCTTGGTCAAGGAATCTTCAGCTATGTACGGCTTCAGTGTCCCGAATGCTAGAGAGTGCATCAACACTGCTACCGTACCGCCGTCTTCCTCCAACTCCTCTTCCAGTTCGTCCAGGACCTCGGATCGCCTACCTTCGTGCGCTGCTCCAAAGCCGCTGGACGCTCCCAAGATCAGCGCCCACCGCGGCGTAGTAGTCTGTGCGTGTCTCAACACACCCTCCTCTCGACAAGCGAACGAAAATAGTGCGTCCCGGCACATTGCGCCATGGCCATTCCGCACCGGGTTGCGAGCGGAGCGATTGGTTGTTTCTATCTGTTGGTCTTTTTGGACATCTTCAGCCACCTGGCTCGAGTAGCCGCGGTATTGGAACTCAAGGATGTGATCAGATGAACTATCAGCTAACCGAAGAACAACAGATGATCAAGGATCTGTGCCACCAGATCGCGGAGGAAAAGATCAAGCCAGTGGCTGCGCAGTACGACGAGTCCGGCGACTTTGCATGGGACATCGTGAAGCTACTGGCCGACTCCGACATCTTCGGTGTCGCCATACCCGAAGAATATGGCGGCATGGGTGGTGGAGTAATGGAGATGGCCCTGGTGACTGAAGAACTGTCCTGGGGCTGCGGTGGAATCGCACTCGCCTTTGGCGCTACCGGCCTTGGATCTTTCCCAATTCTCCTCTTTGGAAACGAAGAGCAAAAGGCGAGCACCCTTCCAGAAATTGCCGCAGGCAAGAAACTGGCGGCCTTTTGTATCACAGAAGCGGATGCTGGGTCGGATGCGGGCGGTATCAAAACAACTGCCACTCGGGATGGAGACTACTACGTACTCAATGGCACGAAACAGTGGATCACTAACGGCGGAGAAGCCGACATCTATACCGTAGTGGCCTCGACCGACAAGACCAAGGGGGCAAGGGGGGCAAGCGCCTTTATCATAGAGAAAGGCACACCCGGATTGAGTTTTGGCAAGAAAGAAAACAAGATGGGCATCAGGTCCTCTGCGACTAGAGAGGTGATCTTCGAGGACGCGCGCATTCACAAAGACAATCTGCTCGCGCGTGAGGGCATGGGTTTCATAGTTGCCCTTAGAACATTCGACCAGGCTCGACCAGGCGTTGCGGCTCAGGCTGTAGGAATAGCACAGCGAGCTCTGGATGAGGCCGTACATTACGCCAGGGTCAGAAAGCAATTCGGCCATCCCATATCATCATTCCAAGGCCTCCAGTTCATGTTGGCGGATATGGCGATCCATGTTGAGGCAGCAAGGGCCCTGATATACGCGGCTGCACGTACAATCGACGGTGGAGAGAAGAACATCGCGAAGGATTCGGCTATCTGTAAGACCTTCGCCTCAGATGCGGCGATGAAGGTTACTACCGATGCCGTGCAGGTCTTCGGAGGATACGGGTACATGAAGGAGTACCCGGTCGAAAAACTGATGCGCGATGCGAAGATCACGCAAATCTACGAAGGCTCGAACGAAATCCAGCGTAACGTGATAGCAGCGGCCTTGATCAAGGAGAGCATTGCAAGGTACGGAGATTGAATAACCGCTCGGAAAAGCAAATCTCCAAACAAGCGGTATCCATTACAGAGGAGCGACGTTGCCCCTGAAGCTCCAACTCGCAATCGCACTCGGACTGGCAGGTGGCCTTGCCCTTGGGCTCGTTGCATCAATGACCGGTTCCCCTCTCTTGTTGGAGATAGCTCAGGGCCTTGAGCCCGTCGGGGGCGCGTTTGTGAATCTCCTGAAAATGGTTGTCCTACCCCTCATAGCATCAGTGATTTTCGTGGGTGTGTCGTCATTGGGAGATCTACGGCGCCTTGGCCGCATGGGGGCCATAACCATGATCTTCTTGGCAACAGCAGCAATCATCGGCGTCCTCACCGGCATGGGCGTCATGGGACTACTGCTGCCATGGGCCAGCGAATCGGCGAGCCAGACAATAGCCAGCACTCCTGTTGAAGCATCCACCACCCTGCGACCGATCCAGTTCATCTTGGACCTGATCCCCAGCAATCCATTCCAGGCAGCTGCGGACGGTGCGCTGCTCCCGCTTATCGTGTTTACTGTCCTGATTGCAGCAGCTGCAGGTGCACTTCCCGAGCGCGAGCGCTCCCTCCTCTACAGCCTGGCACAGGCCGTCGCCGCGGCGTTGATAAAACTGGTGCACTGGATCTTGTGGCTCGCCCCCGTTGGCGTATTCGCGCTAGCCGCACCGGTTACATCGCGCGCAGGATGGGCGATGCTTCAGAGCCTGATAATGTTCGTATTGGCCGTTCTCATTGGCCTGTCGTTGTACCTCGCGCTCATTTATCTGCCAACCGTGAAATGGCTTGCGCGAAGACCCGTGGGACCTTTTCTGAAAGCCTGCGTGGCACCACAAGCGATTGCGGCGGCCGCTACTTCATCTCCGGCCACGGTTCCGGCCATGCTCGAGGCCGCGGACGAACTGGAGGTGTCACGACCAGTCGCTGGCTTCGTGATTCCGCTCGGCGCAGGGATTGGCCGGGGTGGAAGTGCGGTGTTTCAGGGTGCTGGCATCGTATTTCTTGCATGGCTTTATGGCATACCGCTGGCTGCGGGGGGCATTGGGGCAGCGGTGCTCGCCACATTCATCGTCTCTTTTGCCGTGGCTAGCATACCGGGAGGCAGTGTGCTGAGCATGGCACCGGCAATGAGCACGGTGGGTATCCCGTTGGACGGCCTAGCGATTCTGCTCAGCGTCGATCGTATTCCAGATATGGCCCGGACGGCGACCAACGTGACTGGCACAATGACAGCCACGGTGCTTGTTGACGGCCTGGAACGGCAACGAGCGGCGGGTACCGACCAGTGAAACTATACGCCGCCGTCGCAATCGGTCTGATAGGCGGCCTGTTGCTGGGGTTGATCGCG
>JARRLJ010000274.1:0-4037 GCA_037387025.1 Gemmatimonadales bacterium | reverse complement strand
GCCTCTCCTGCAATCAGGCTGCCGACTGCTTGCCAATCTCCCATCCTGGAAACACCAGCACAGCGGGGTGACACTTCAGCGCTCGCGCCAGGACTTTGGCTCGTTCGACTCCGAGGTTGATACGATCGTTCTCGATTGCCGAAATCGTAGACTGTGGTATGCCGGTAAGCCCGAACAACTCGTTCTGGCTCAGCTCCTGAAGCTCGCGGATGATTCGCACAGACTCGCCGGGAGTTACGTCTACGGTCTTCTTTGCTGGCCTGAAATCACTCTTCCTCATTCTGTTACTTCCTCCGGTAGTCATGTGCTGTCAGATCGATGACTTGCACCTGGATCTCACCCGAAACGACCTTGTAGATGACTCGATAGCTCAGGCCCAAACGCGATGACCGGTGTCCCCTCCACTCTCCTCGCAAGGCCTCGTCGTGGAAGCCTCTGATGAGTCTAAGTCCCTCTGGCCCTGAGATCGTGACAATGTCCTTCCACTTCTCGTAGCGCTTGAGCACCTCGAGGGGTAAGCGTCCAAGTCTCCTCGCTACCCGGCGGTGCTCGAGCACGGTCCACATAGCATCAATGTACTATACTATATATAGTATTACAAGCGCCCGAAGATGAGCGATGCCCAACGCCGCCCAGTTCCTACCACTCCTCAGGCCGAACGCCCCTGCAGCAGATCAACGGCGTGTAGAAGAAACGACGCGGATCTGTTATTGACTGCTTGAACTCGGCAAAGAAACCGTCGTACCCGTCTTCATACTCCCCGAATTCGTATCCGCTGTTCTTGAACACCACCTCTACCCGCTTGGTCCAATCGAACTCCTGCACGCTGTCCAGCTCACCGAAAATCAGATGATTGGTTTCCACGTTGACGTTCAGGGAGCGAAAACCCAGATCGTAGAGGATTGAGTAGAGTTTGGCTCCGACCTGGGGGTCGAAATCAGCATCCTCCCGCAATTTGGCCATCATCGCAGCGAAGGTTTCCGCCAAGCGAGAGGGCATGCCGAATTCGCTCGTACATGTGTAATCCATGTCGACCAGACACATTATCCCATCAGGATTGAGCAGTCGAGTGACGTTGCGGACAATGGAAGTCGCCTGCGACCGGTAATACTCCAGCACGAAACGGATATAGATGAAATCGAACTTCCCGATGTCGTCCATCGGCTCCAACAAGTCCCGGCAGAAGAACTGAGCACCTGACTTGCCGTGGTGCTGCTCAGCATGGGCGATGCGTTGGGATGAGTTATCGACGCCTACCGCTTCCCCGTTCGGCCCGGCCAACCGATGGAGTAGCTCGGTTATCTTCCCCGGCCCGCATCCCAAATCTGCCACTCGCATCCCAGGCTGAAGACCGGCCCAGCGCACCTGGGCGGTGACTTTTTCGATGTCTGTCTTTAGCTCGAGACGCCGGGCTTCGTCGTCGTTTTCCATCAGGTATTTGGAGCTCGTCATGGGATATTCCTAAGCTTCCGATTCTCGCGCAGTGAAAAGCGGATCCGGTGTTCCGACCCTGGTCAACAAACTGATAAGTCGCGTATCGGCGGCGTTAGTGGTGTCGGGAAAAGCAGTTGCGCGTTGTCTCGAGCCGTTCGCCGCTTGGGCGTCTAGTTGGCTGTCATCAGACTGAACGGTTGCTGATCCTTTCCCGATGGCCGGCGAAACCCCTGAAGACATTGATTTCCGGGGGACATGTCGACAATGCGACGATTCGGATTCACTATTGGTATCCATCTTGCCCCTACACACCGCAAAAGGGGGGCCGCGTGGACGTTTTCGCTCAAGCGTTGGTCAGCGGACTGGCACAAGGATGTGTTTACGCCCTCGTCGCAATTGGCTTCGTGATCATCTACAAGGCGACCGAAGTCCCGAACTTCGCCCAGGGCGAGATCACGATGGTGGGCGCCTACATCTACTTCTCTTTCGTCACGATTCTCGGCTTCCCAGCGTTCTGGGCGCTTGCCGCCACCTTGGTCCTCGCCGGTCTCCTCGGTGCACTCATCGAAAGAACCGTAATAAACCCGATTTCCGATGAGCCGCCGTTCATAGCGATCATGGCGACTATCGGTCTTGCAATCCTGCTGCGCGGTTTCACCGGCATCATCTGGTCGCACGATACGTATGCTTTTCCGTCGCCGATACCGGACCGGACCTTCGATGTGGCTGGTGTGGTTATCAGCTCCGCCGATCTCAGCGCGTTCTCACTGGTGGTAGTGGTTACACTACTGCTCTTTGTCTTTTTCCACTGGACGCGCATCGGCATAGCCATGCGGGCCGTTGCGCAAAACCGCTACGCCGCTCAGCTCATGGGTATCAAGGTGCAACGAGTCTTCACGTTGAGCTGGGTGCTGGCAGCGGCGGTCGGTGCTCTGGGAGGCATCGTTCTGGCCGACCTCAACTATCTGCACACCAACATGGGGACAATCATAATGGTGGCCATCGTGGCCGCTGTGGTGGGTGGCCTGGAGAGTATTCCCGGAGCCCTGCTGGGAGGTTTGTTCATTGGAGTTGTGGCGAATCTATCGGGTACCTACCTCGATTGGTTCTTGGGCGGCGGCGCCAAAGATGTCGCAGCCTTCGCCGTTCTCCTCATTGTCTTGCTCATCCGCCCTTACGGCTTCTTCGGGATTCCCGATAAGAAGCGTGTCTGAGTGACATCATGGCAACGACAAGCACCCGGCACAAGAACATGATCACTTCCTACGCGGAGGATATCGCGCTCTTTGGGACGGGCGTGCGGAAATTCTGGTTCGGCTTTCTCGTCGTGGGCCTCGTCGTTTTGCCGTGGGCCGGCCTGGCGGTAGGCGGCAACTATTTTCCCTACCTCCTGAACCTTCTCGGTATCTCGGCCATCGTCGCCATGGGCCTGAACCTTCTCACCGGGTCGACGGGGTTGGTCTCCCTGGGGCATGCCGCGTTCGTTGCGGTTGGAGCGTATACCGCGGCGTTCCTGGCCAACCGACTCGGGTGCCCCTTCTTACTGGCAATACCCGCTTCCGCAGTCTTCACGGGATGCGTGGGAGTGGTGGTGGGTCTACCCGCGCTTCGCATCAAGGGGATATACCTGGCTCTGGCGACGCTGGCGTTTCAGTTCATCGCCGCTCACGTGTTCCTTCACTGGGAGAGCGTAACCGGAGGCGCGAACGGCATCGTCTTGCCTGCCGCCGCGCTAGGCGGTTTCGAATTCGACACTCCCGTTCGTTTCTTCTACATCACCGCGACCGCCGCGGTGCTCTTGGCGCTGGGAATCAGAAACATCATGCGATCCAGGCTGGGGCGGGCCTTGCTAGCCGTCCGGGACAGCGATGTTGCGGCCGAAGCCATGGGGGTTCACCTCGCGCGTTACAAGACGATGGTGTTTGGAGTGAGCGCCGCATATGCCGGCCTGGCGGGATGCCTCTTCGCATACTTCCTTTCCTACATTGGACCCGACCATTTCACCTTTCAACTCTCCATCGAGTACCTGGCCATGATCATCGTAGGCGGGTTGGGGTCTATCCTCGGGGCGGTGCTGGGGGCGGTTATCTTGACGCTGCTGCCCGAAGCACTCCGGTTCGTCATGGATATCTTGAGAGCGATCGATCCCAATCTCGTGCTACCGGACCTGCGGGCTGTGATTGTAGGCTTGATCCTGATCCTGATGATCCTGTTCGAGCCTCACGGCCTCGCCGGACGCTGGCACAAGATCAGGCGGTACTGGACCACCTGGCCGTTTTAGAGCGAACTCCACTGGCCAATCGAGTACGTCACGATCGTGAAGTGGCCGTGTTGTGCCCACCGCCAAACCGGACTTTACCTGCAGCTGAGTGATAAGCCTCTTGTCAGCTCAACAAATCACTGTTATGAACGTACTTGCGATGCGTGGGCGAGAAGCTCGCGCTCTTGGTGACAGACATCTTGTCACTCTTCTCAGAAACGCTGTTGCGGAACAGCCCTGAGCCGTATTGGCAAAATGCCTTCAGTTCAATGACTTAGCACGTTTGGCCTCACGTGTGAGCGACTGAGGCTGCATTGGCATCTCCCTTGCCTTTCCACGAGTG
>JARRLJ010000273.1:0-4040 GCA_037387025.1 Gemmatimonadales bacterium | reverse complement strand
CCGGCTTCAAGAAGAAATGGCGCCTGGGTAGTCATGAATAGGGTTGCGATGACCACGGAAAGAATCGGGGTCGCGCGGATTATGATTATGGAAGCCACGACAAAGACAAAGCTATACAGCCAAGGTGTGCCGTCCCACCATGTGACGATCATTGCTTGTGTGTAACAGAAAATCCAAAGGGCAAGGATCGCGGGCAGTTTGTGGAGTCGGGCTTCCGATAAGGGGGTTAAATAGAAAAGGAAAGCCGCGAAAGCAGCACCCGTTACGACCATCCTGAACGCGAACCAACGTTCAAGTGGCTCTAATCCCATTACTTTGTCGTAGAAGAAGTAGTGGCCAAGGTAGACGATGCCCGCGAAGAAGAAGAAGTATCTACAAATGATCGTGAATAGTTCCCTTTCCTTCTCCTCCCCCATGTGGCGCCAAGGTTTGCCTTCGAGCAAGACGGAAGGAAAGAGGTATGTAATGACAGCTTCGATCCACTTCATGTCTTATGTAAGGGAACGAGTATGGTACTCAACGCATCCCTCATCCATTAGGGCACTCGCTTTTGAGTGGACCTAGATTATGAAGCTGTTACCTCATAGAGAGGTGAAACTCGTCACAGTTCTCAGACGGAGTGTAGGAAATACGGGACGGATGGCGGTCAGGCGTGTGCCACCACCTTTATCTCCACTCTCGCACCCGGAACCGCGAGCTCCGTGCAACCTATGGCCGTCCATGCTGGCCATGGTTCCGCTAAAAACTCATCCCGCACCTTCATGAAGTCCTGGAGGTGTTCGCGCATATTCACGTGGTAGCTGGTGTACTCGATGATGTTTTCATAGCCGAGGCCAGCCTCTGTTAGAACCGCGCCGATCAAGGTCCAGGCGTTTCGAAATTCCTCCTCTGCGGAATCTGGGATCCCATTCGAGCCCACACCAATCTGCCCTGAGCAGAGGAGGAGGCCCTCGGCTCTGGCGGCGGAAGAAAAGTGAAAGGCCTCCATTGTTCGCTGGTGGCCGGCTGGGTTGATCACCTCTCTGGTCATTTCCGTATTCTCCGCTTGAAGGCCCCCAATCTTAGATTAGGAGTTTGGCCGGCGTAAGGCGTGAGCCATAATGCCCGTATGTTGGCGTATTCAGACCCGGTATCCGTCAGCGAGACGTTAAGAGAGGAGCTGCTCGAGTTCGCCGTCGAGGCTGTCGTGCTGGCAGGCGCGGAGACGCTGCCGTTTTTCAGAGCCGGGGCGGCTGTGGAGAACAAGCTTGGAGATGGGCGGTTTGATCCGGTAACGGAAGCGGACAGGGCCGTGGAGATCGTGCTGCGTGACCGGATCAAGGCGCGCTTTCCCGGCCATGGCATCTGTGGCGAGGAGTTCGGCACGGATTCTGGCAATGGGTTGACGTGGGTGATCGATCCGATCGATGGCACGCGAGCATTCGTGAGTGGCATGTTGCATTGGGGTGTGCTGCTGGCGCTCTTCGATGGGGCACGACCGCTGGTCGGCGCGATGTACCAGCCTTTCACGGAAGAGCTTTGGTGCGGGGATGGCCGGAAGGCCGAGTTTCACCATAGGGGGAAAGTGCGACCGATCAGCACGCGGCAATGCTCAGGCTTGGGTGATGCAGTGCTGGCAACGACGAACCCCGGACTGTTTCAAGGGGAAGGGCGCGAAGGGTTTGCTCGATTGGAGTCTGCCGTGAAGTTGGCTCGCTACGGCGGCGACTGCTACAACTTCGGGATGGTGGCGATGGGTTATGTGGATCTGGCGACGGATGCTCGGCTGAATCCGTACGACATTCAGGCTCTGATGCCGATCATCGAAGGGGCGGGTGGCGTCGTTACGACCTACGGTGGCGAAAACGCGAGCATGGGCGGTGACGTACTGGCTTCGGCGTCAATCGAGTTGCATGAGGCCGCGCTTCGACTCTTTAACGGCTGACCGCTCCCCGATGTTGCGCACGATCCACGGATTTTGACCCAAAACGGTGCGGCGCGTTGGCTGTAGCGCTCTTGATGGCGCGTCGGCTCGGGTATCAACCGCCGAGATTCGGGCCTTCGGCACGCTCCGTTCGCTTGGCACGAGTCGTGCTAAGTCCTCTGCAGCAATACTGGCGTATCTCTCTCCCCTACAGACCCTCCGCCGGTGTTGCGATCAAGACGTCCAGGTCATCCTCGGCCTGGACGTCTTTTTTTGTGCTATTACAAGCAGCCAAGCTGACAGAGGAGGGCGGACGTGAACAGCGAGAAGGTTCTGTTTCCCAACGCGGATGGCGAGGGGTTGGCCGCGTCACTCGAGCTGCCAGACAGACCCCCGACCGCCTTTGCGTTGTTCGCCCACTGCTTTACCTGCGGAAAGGACATTGCCGCCGCCGCCAGAATTGCCAGAGGTTTGACTGCCCGCGGCATTGGCGTGTTGCGATTCGACTTCACGGGTCTTGGCGGCTCCGAGGGCGATTTCGCCAACACCAACTTCTCATCCAATGTGGATGACCTCGTGGCGGCCGCCGACTATCTGAGAGAACGGCAGTCGGCACCTGCGTTGCTGATCGGTCACAGTCTTGGGGGCACCGCTGCCCTTTTCGCGGCTGGGCGGATCCCCGAGGTGACCGCTGTGGTGACCATCGGCGCGCCGGCTTCGCCGGAACATGTGGTCCGGCAGTTTGGCGTCTCGCTGGCGAAGATCGAGCGGGAGGGCGAGGCCGAGGTGACCCTGGGCGGTCGGTCATTTCGCATACGCAAGGCGTTTCTCGACGATCTCGAGCAGCACGAGCTCGGCGACCTCATTGGACGTTGGAAGCGGGCTCTGCTCGTGATGCATGCGCCATTCGACGAGGTGGTGTCGATCGACGAGGCGAGCCGAATCTTCGGGGCGGCGCGACATCCGAAGAGCTTCATTTCTCTGGACAAGGCGGACCATCTGCTGAGTGACATCGAGCGCGCCCAGTACGTAGCCACGACCATAGCGGCCTGGGCGTCGTCTTATCTGCCCGAGCCGGCCAGAGAGGAACCGCCCTCCGTCGAGAAGGGCAGCGTTCGTGTCGGCGAAGGTAATCGACGGTTTCTACGGGACATCTATTCGGACGACCACTACTGGTTGGCCGACGAGCCGAAGCAGATGGGGGGTGACAACCTCGGTCCTGATCCTTACGAGCACCTGCTGGCCGCATTGGGCGCCTGCACGTCGATGACGATTCGCATGTATGCCAATCGGAAGAAGTGGACGCTCGAGGATGTGTCGGTGCACCTCACCCATACGCGCGAGTATCTGAAGGACTGCGAAGGTTGCGAGGAAGACCGGGGCACCCGGCTCGAGACCCTGCACCGGGCAATCTCGCTGGACGGGCCGCTCGATGACCAGCAACGCGCCCGGCTCATGGAGATCGCCGACCGGTGCCCGGTCCACCGGACGCTGGAAGGGCATCTTCGCATCGAAACCCAGCCGACCTGATCCGCTGCCGCCGACGTCTGATCTGATCAAGTCTGATCGTTCTACCAAATACACTTGCCCATGTTTGTAGATGGGAATAAATTCCCATGTTCAATGTCGGAAGCTTGGGAAAATATTCCCTGTCACACAACTCTCAAGTAGACTAAGGAAGGAAAAATGACAAAAGATCAGATAGTTAAGAATTTCTTGGCGATGTTGGCGCTGGTCCTGCTTCCCGCCTGTGGCGGCGGCGGTGGGGGCGGCACTGGTGTGGTAGCGGCCGGGAGCGCGGCTCCGCCACCAGCAAGTGGCCCCTCCATCACCAAGGTCGGCGCGATTACCGGGTTCGGCAGCGTGTATGTGGTGGGGGAACGCTTCGAGACCAGCAGCAGCGGTACCAGCGTGCGCAAGGACGATCTGGACGCCGATGAGGACGAGCTCCGGGTTGGCATGGTCGTCCGGGTTCGGGCGACCAGCAAGAATGCTAACGGCGAATGGATCGCTGATGACATCGAGTTCGACGAGGACGTGAAGGGGCCGATCGACTCGATTGGTCCCGATTCTCTGGTGGTGCTCGGCCAGACCGTGAACATCTCGGACGACACGCACTTCGATGACGGCTTAACGC
>JARRLJ010000272.1:3154-7204 GCA_037387025.1 Gemmatimonadales bacterium | reverse complement strand
GGGCGTGATCCCCGAGACGTAAGACCTGTTCCAGACGAGGAGATACTATCCAATCACGACCGAAACCGCAGAGCAATCTTGGCTGTTTTGGAGCCATTACTCACAGTACTGCAGACTCGATCTGATATGAAATAGCCGCGAACTCGAAGAGCTCGCGGCTATCGTAGAAAACTTGCGCGACCGATTCACAAACTGATAATGTGGGATTCAGTTATCCTGGCTTCCACCAAGAATTGAAGTGTCGCTCCTGGCGCCGTCACAATCGGCTGCGTCTTCACGGCGGCATGAGCCGTGGCGACGTTCATGTACGAGACTTTTTCGTACGAATACACTTTTAGACGAAACGTGGTGGCACCGTCGGCCAGTTCAGCGGGAATGGGCAAGTCCGCGGTGCTCAGCCGATGAACGGAACCGAGACGGTAACGGTCGCCGCTATCGGTGACCGCGTATACGACTACGTCCAGAATGTTGCGGTTGTCAACCTTGAGCGTGGCTTGGTTGCCCTGGGCTTGGGCGTCAAGCGTCATTGTCGCAAGGGCCAGGAAGGAGAACACTGTGACAACGACGCTGCGAATCTTGTGGACAGTCATTTTACACTTTCCTCCCAGAAGTGTTGGTGACACATGGCGTGGTGGAATTGGTGTATCCATAAAGACGACGTCAACTACGAGTGATTTGTTTCACTGTTGCCGTAGTGGTGAATGCTGCAACATTGGAGTGGCCAACGTTGCGGACAGATGCTTGGTGACCTGTCCTCAGGGATAGACGAATGTCGCTGGAAGTAGACGTCGTGGCGCTACGCTATACGACAGGTCCAATTCCGCGCCAGGCGAAGATAGGGAGGAGCTTCGGCACGTGCTTTCCGTCGAATAGGTTTCGATCTGCATCGAGGATCCCTCGAGCACCACGAGCGAATGTCGTGAAACCGTCAAGTTGAAAATGGCTTTCCAGTATGATTCTATCTGCAACATCCCTACCCACGGCCTTGCGTATGTCCCAGAGAGTGGCGGACCAAATCAAGCCGTTTTCGTGTTCTTCCGCCCACTTGCCATGGTCGAAGCTTTCGAAAGTGTACTTCTCGTCTATCCGACGGACACACGGTGGGTCGTAGATTGCGTCCCAAGTGATTCCATCCCAGGTCATGACGGAAGTCGAATATTCTTCAGGCTTCTGTTCCGCGAAGAAACTGGCGGCGAAGTAATCACCAAATCCCTCGCCGATTGCCGCCGCTTGTGCTGACTGGCCGAAGCCGGGGCAGATTGCGTCTTGCACTGCGTGTCCAAACTCATGCAAGATGGTTTCGGCGTCCTCGGCATCGTCAACGCCACCGGTGCCAAAGGTCAGCTGTTTGAGGCCGGGGCTGTACCAGGAACTGTCCATCCGGGTGCCATTCACATCTACTGCAAGCGGTTTGCTGAGGATCGCCCGTGCACCCTTGTAGCCGATTCCCTCCAGGTAACGAATCGCGCGATCGAGGTGGAAGTAAGCCATCACTTCCTCGAACCCCTTTTGGTTCGACTTGAAGTGAAACTGTAGGTCGGGCCGCATCACGCGGTTCTTGGTCGGACTGGTAGAGACGCGACGGCCATCCAGATAGCCCGTTCCGTCGAGATCTTCCAAGATCACCTTGGTGTAAGCGGCAACGGGGACTCTGCGTTTGGGGCGTCCGTCGACCAGCAGTTTACGGTGATCCCCAAGAGCGATAACGGGGTTGGGGTCGAAGACGGTTCCTCTTCCCGTAGCCCGTCCCAGGTTCTCGCGGCTGCGGAGGATCTTTCCCGTTTGAGCGTCCACGTGAACCAGCCATTCTTCACGCGGTTTTGTTCTGTGGAGCCGAACACGGTACGCCAGCATGAGCGCGTCGCCTTTTGGAAACCACATCTTTTCCACCTCGAGGACCCGCGTTTTGGCGCTTGCTCGGACCGATCGTAGAGCCCGTTTTTTTGCCATCTCCACGTTGAGCGTTGGCTGCACGAGAGGTGGGAGAAGATGCTGGGGAACTGCTCGATCCTTCACCAGGTAGACGCGGCGTTGCCGGTCCATGTGGACCGTCACGTAGGCTCGGTTTACTCTCAGACCTTCGTAGAATTGTTGGTAAATGACGTGTGTGGCGCCCATGCTCTCGATGATGCGCTGGCGACGCAGTGTGCGCATCACACCTCTCAAAGCAAATAGATCAGCGTGGGCCTTTATGAACTCCTTTGCCACTCGCTGAGGCGTACCGCTCCCCGGTGCCGACCTGAAACCCCACGCCTCTTTGGGAGACCCGTAGTGTCGTCCCGGGACGATGCGGAACGATCCTTCCTGTAGCACCTTCATGAAGCCCTCCTACCCTGAACCGTTGCCTCGCCAGCGACCGAAGTAACCAGTATTTTAGCAGCCGTTCACTCATTCGACGACTGTTTCCCAATGGCCGCAAATGGCGGCGGCGAGCCGCCCAGGAGTCCGGCGCATGGCGCACAAGAAGCTCCCACCAACGGCATACGAATTACGGGAAGGCGAAGAATACGTTCCGTTCACCTTTGGACAGACGCTAACGGAGTTCACTCTGAAGGCGGTGATATCCGGCGTTCTCCTCGGCATGATCTTCGGTGCAGCGAACACATACCTTGGGTTGAAGGCTGGCTTGACTATCAGTACGTCGATTCCGGTCGCAGTGCTCACAGTCGTAGCATTCAGGCTCTCCTCCGTGTTTGGCTTGCGGCACAGCATTCTGGAAGCCAACATGTCGCAGACCATTGGCTCGGCGAGCTCTTCGGTTGCCTCCGGTGTTCTCTTCACCGTTCCGGCTTTGTTCATATGGGGCATGAGCCCTGAATGGCGGCAGATCACTCTGCTGGCAATGTCTGGTGGATTGATCGGTGTCTTAGCCATGATACCGCTACGGCGATACCTCATCAAAAGAGAGCATGGTAGACTGCCGTATCCTGAAGGGATGGCATGCGCAGAAGTGCTGGTTGCGTCGGAGGGGGGAGGGCGTCAGGCGGTGCCCGTTTTCGCAGGGATTGGCGCAGGCATGCTATTCAAGCTCATCACCGATGGATTGAGGTTCGTTCAGGGGACGTTCTCAGTCCCGCTTGTGGGTAAGGCGAGCATATCGGCAAGTGTGTCACCGGCGCTCATCGGAGTTGGATACATACTGGGACCGAGAATTGCCACCGTAATGGTTGCCGGTGGAGCGCTTTCGGCGCTGGTGATCATTCCTGCCATCAACCTGTGGGGCGGAGGTTTGACGGAACCGCTCTATCCCGAGGCGGAGCAGCTGATTCGTGACATGTCAGCAAGCGAGATCTGGAACCGATATGTCAGGTACATCGGTGCAGGCGCTGTCGCGACCGGCGGTGTTGTCACGCTAGTAAAATCGATCCCCACTATGATGCAGTCATTCAAGCTGGGTGTAAGGCAGCTCGGCAAGGGTGTGGGTGAGGCTTCAATAGACCGAACTGATCGCGATCTGTCTTACAAGACCGTGATCGTATGGGTGGTGGCAATTCTCGTGCTGCTGACTTTCGTTCCAGGAGTTCTGGGATATCTCGATTCAATTCCAGTGCGAGCATTGGCCTCGGTGCTGATAGCGATCTTTGCGTTCTTCTTCGTGACAGTGAGTTCGCGAATCGTGGGATTGGTTGGCGTCACGTCGAATCCGACGTCGGGGATGACAATAGCCACGCTGTTGGGAACCAGCATGGTGTTTTTCTTGATGGGTTGGACCGATCTGTCTGGCAAGGCCACTGCGCTGATGGTCGGAACTGCAGTATGCATCGCTGCCTCCATCGCGGGCGATACATCGCAGGACCTGAAGACCGGATACGTGTTGGGGGCTACACCCCGTCTTCAACAGATGGGAGAGCTGATTGGCGTGATCACGTCCGCCGGGGTGGTGTGTATAGTTGTGATGATGTTGGATGCGAACGTCACGGGGGGATTGGGGGGCGAGGAGCTTCCGGCTCCACAGGCGGTGCTCATGAAGCTGGTGATTGACGGTGTGTTGGACCAGAATCTACCCTGGATCTTGATAATGATTGGAGTGGCCATCGGGCTAGTGGCATC
>JARRLJ010000272.1:0-3107 GCA_037387025.1 Gemmatimonadales bacterium | reverse complement strand
ATGATTGGAGTGGCCATCGGACTAGTGGCATCTTTGTTCAGAATCCCGGTACTGGCCTTTGCTGTCGGCGTCTATCTACCGCTTTCAACCATGGGAGCAGTGTTCCTCGGCGGTCTGACCCGTCACTTGCTGACACGTAATCGCGCACCGCAGGAAGCCGAGCGGAGACGAGAGCAGGGCGTCTTGTTCGGATCTGGGCTGGTTGGAGGAGGAGGGCTCACCGGAGTGGTCTTGGCCTTGTGGGTGGCGGCACGTGGGGGGGAGCGAATCGTAGGGTTCCCGCCGAACATTCCTGCCGTTGCCGAGGTGATTCTGGCAGGGCTTACGGTCGCGGCGATCCTGTGGCTGATGGTGTGGATGGTCAACCGGCGCGAAGAAGGGTGACGGACGACGTGCCTGCGTGGACCAGTTGACGCCTGTCGACTGCGCGCTAGCGATTCTCGTGGCGACTATCGGTGCCACGCTCCAGGGGACCATTGGTTTCGGGCTGGGGATGTTCGGGGCACCGCTCCTATTACTCATCAATCCAGACTTCATCCCCGCACCGCTATTGTGTGCAGCTCTAGTATTGACATTGTCGCTAACTCACCGGGAGCGACACTCGGTAATAGTCGCGGATCTGGGCTGGGCCCTTGCCGGTAGAGCTGTGGGAATCGCCTGCGGCGTGGTTGTGCTCGCTAATACTTCCCCCGACCGCATGCGGTTCTGGTTTGGCATTCTGCTGCTCCTAGCCGTCGCTATGAGTGCGTCCGGTATCAGCATTCGCCCTCGGCCTATGACTCTATCGGCTGGTGGTGTTCTGTCGGGATTCATGGGAACGACTATTTCGATCGGTGGTCCGCCGATGGCACTGGTGTATCAACACGCTTCGGGGCCGCGAATCAGAGGCACGCTATCGGCGTTCTTCACTGTTGGCGTGATCATGTCGCTGATGGGGTTGAGCTTCGTTGGGCTATTTGGCAGGGACCAATTGATCCTGGCCGCCGTGCTCATCCCAGGCGTAGTCTTGGGGCTTATTATCTCGCGTCAGACTGCGCGGTTGCTGGATAGGAGATACACCCGCACCGCAGTATTGGCTGCATCTGCTGTGATAGGCTTGATTGTCCTTCTCGGGTAGAGTGGGGCACGCGGCGAAAGCGATACTGGTCACGAGTCGTTTATGTAGTCCAATTGACTCCGTCCCCCACCGTTATCTCTCCATCGTCTTGAACTTCACCCCATGCGCCACCTCCCCTGTTGGGAATGAGGGCTTTCATCAATCCCGGGCACGCTTCATCCATTCGTGAGCAAGGTTTTGTCTCACCCAGAATTCGAATGCGGCACGTCCCAACCTGAAGTACCTTGTATTTCGAATTGGCCAGTCGGATTCCGCTGATCATCAAGTTGGCACGACGGGCAGACGGATCTACTGAACTCCGCATCATCACCGGCAACGCGTCGAAAACCTCGCGCTCGATGATTGTCACCTGCCGTTTGGAGTGCACGTTTCCCTTGACCCCATGACCCGCTACCAACTGTGTAGTCTGAACGGGGTCCATCGGCTCGCGATGGCTGCGTTTGATCCAGATTGCCTCCAAGCGGGATCGGGTGGGTTCCCTGGTGGGTGCTGTCATTGGCTGACTCGTGCCAGAGCCGCCTCAACATCGCTGCCCGACGGACTTTGATACAACCGCAGACCGAATTCCGGTACAATGGCCAGAATGTGGTCGAAGATGTCGGATTGGATTCCCTCGTACGCAACCCACGCGACGTCGTTGGAGAATACGTAGACTTCCATTGGCAAACCCTGCGGAGTCGGGTTCAATTGCCTCACCATGAGGGTCATATCTTCATGGACCTTCGGGTGTTGTCGGAGGTATTGGACGACATACTCGCGAAACGTCCCGAGGTTGGTGAGTCTCCTGGCATTGGCCACGAAGCTCCTGTCCGGCAGATGCTCGGCGTTGTACTTGTCAAGTTCGTCCTTCTTCTGCTGAATGTACTCTCGGAGCAACACAAACTTCTCGAAACGCCCGATATCGTTGTCTTCTAGGAAGCGTATCGAATTCATATCGATGTAGACTGCACGTTTGATACGCCGTCCGCCTGATTCGGCCATCGAACGCCAGTTCTTGAACGAATCACTGAGGAACTTGTGCGTCGGGATTGCCGAAATGGTTTTGTCCCAATTTTGCACCTTGATCGTGTGCAACCCTATGTCTACGACGTCACCGTCGGCCCCATACTGCGGCATCTCTATCCAGTCCCCCACGCGCATCATGTCGTAGCTAGATATCTGGAGACTGGCGACGAACGAGAGAATCGTGTCTCGAAACACGATTAGTAGCACGGCCGTCATGGCGCCGATGCCACCGAGAATGCCAAGCGGTGACCTGCCGGTGAGGGCAGCCACTGCAACGACGCCAGCGATCACATAGAGCACGATCTTCGCGACCTGCACGTATCCCTTGATAGTGCGCCCCTCTGCGATGTCACTATTTTCGTAGATCCGGTTGGCGCCCGACAACAATCCACCCGCGGCCATCGCCGCAATGAGTATCATCGCTGCAAGCGCGGCATGCTGAACCTGCGCGATGAACTGATCGCTGAGACCGGGCACCAATTGGATTCCGAAATAGACCGCCAGAGCCGGCGCGAGGTGTGCTAGCCGCTCGAAGACACGGTGCTCTTGTAAAGCGTCATCCCATGTGAATGTGGTTCCTCGAACGATTCGTCTGACCGTGCTGAGAAGGAAGCGCTTTGTGCCCTTGTCGGCAGCATAAGCCAAGAAAACCACGAGAATCAGAGCTAGGATCTGTGCTACCAGTTGGTGGTCGGCCAGCCAACCTGTTACAGGACCAAGGTTGTTGTTGGCGGCGCGATCGGCGGTCTGTTGTGGTATCCATGCAAAGGTCATTGCACTACCTGTTCTGAATGGCAGCAGCCAATGAGAGTCGCGAATCCGATCAAAGTTACAGCAGCCAATCTGGGATGTCTAAAGGTTTCTTAACTGTCACTACGCTAGTGGTTCAAAACTTGTTGTTGTTTCCAGGTATAGCCCGGTCATGGTCGCTGCATGACGTCGACCGCGTTTGCCGTAATCGGTAGTCACTGCATCAAAATGATGC
>JARRLJ010000271.1:0-5300 GCA_037387025.1 Gemmatimonadales bacterium | reverse complement strand
CACGTTGGGCGCCCCGGGGGAGGCCTCGATCCGCCCCACAGTGCCCACTTGGCTGCCAGGTTCACCGCGCACCACTGCGTTCACTGCGTCGACGAAACGCGCTGCCGCTAGCAAAGCATCCTGCCGACTATCCATCGGAGTAGTCCCGGCATGATTGGCTACGCCCTCGACAGTCACATTCCAGCGCCGGATTCCTACTATTCCCTGCACCACACCGATGTCTCTTCCCCGCTGTTCCAACACGCCACCCTGTTCGATGTGCAGCTCGAGGAACGCCGCCACGCTGCCCGGTTCACGGATCACGTGCGCGAGATTATCCGGATCGCCACCGATGTATGCAATTCCCTCGGCGATTGTCTTGCCGCTGTGTGTGACGATCTCCAGCTCGCGGGGCTGCACCTCACCGATCATTGCGCGGCTCCCTGTCTTGCCACCTTCCTCGTTCTGGAAGATCACCACCTCCAAGGGATGGCGCGTGACGACTTCATGCTCGGCGAGCGTTTGCGCCACCTCGATTGCAGCAAGCGAGCCCAGCGGGCCATCGTAGTTGCCGCCTTCGGGGACCGAATCGATATGCGAGCCGAGCATGAGCGGGGGCAGCGATGAATCGTTTCCGCCTCTGCGGCCAATGATGTTGCCAGCAGCATCGATGGTCGACGCCAGACCCGCGTCGGCCATCAGTCCCATCATGTAATCGCGTCCGGCGAGGTCCGCCTCACTGTATGCCACACGGCTCACTCCGCCGTCCGGGTTCTTGCCGAACTCCCCAAGTTGCCGGAGGTGCTCCAGGAGGCGTGCCGTATTCACGCGCAGCGTTTGGCTGTTCTTTGGCTTCGTGGTCGCAACAACACTTGATGGCGCTCCGCAAAGAGCCAGAACGCCGGCCGTGAACTCTCTTCGATTCATATCGTTCCAACCTCCGCCTAGCTCACCGCCGTGGAGCCGCTTCAGAATGCGAACATCTTGGTGACTTTGGCAGTAACGGAGCGCTCCAGAACCAGTTTGTCTGCCGTATCGCGCCGCTCGGTGTAGACGAGGAAAACGTCGCTCAGCGGCGCGTAGATGAGATTCACCCGCACGTTCGTTATCAGCTCCTCGCTCTGGCTGTTGTACTGCACATCACCACTTCCAAACAGCGTAGTAGACGCCGCGAACTGGATTCTGCTCCGCAGTACGTCCGCTGTGAACGAACCGCCCTCTCCGGATACGTCGTCGTGGCTCGCTGAGAGCCTGAACGAGATCCTGTAGCTTGGACGCCACTGCGCCTGCGCGCCGATCGACACTCGTGACCCGCTGTAGAATCCGCCGGCTGTAACATTGGTGGAGAAGTTGAGGGCCTTCGCTGCGCTCGATGCGAATGAGACTCTCGCTTCGTGGAAACTGTAACTTCCGGTCGGGAACACCACTATTCCATCTGGATCCACACGGAACGGCTCATCCAGTCGCTCGAACCGGTTGTTGTAACTGAGGCTCGCGGTGCTGCCATCCAGGAAGATCACCCCGAGACCGATCGTCCCCTCGCGAGTGAGCAGTTGGGAATTCAATTCGGTTAGGTGGTGGATCTCACCGAACGGATTGATCTCTTGCACCCGCGCGATATTGGGTCGTGGATGAGCGCCGACAGTCGCGTATGTATGACGGATTCCGCGCCGCCTGATGAAGCCAACACCCGGATTGAACGCGGCACCCACCTGTCTGACGGACGCGGATGCGTCCCACAGCCGATCTCTCCACGCGACCGACACACGTCCGGCCAACTGGCTCTCCTCGGCCGCGCCCGGTTCATCCGAGCCTACGAGATACGAATTGACGATCAGGTGGTCGAGCATGTGGAGGTTCACGTCGAATCCGTAGCTGCGGTTGAACTCCCCATCTGCCAAAGAGCCGGTTGCCTGCCGGTTCAGGAACATGCCCCCGATATCGGACCCGCCGAAGCTGCGCCGCATCCGCACTACCGTGAAGTTCTCGGCCGCGCTCGGAGGTCGGGGGTCCAGCGGCGACGCCGGCTCGACCGTTTCCGTCTGGACGTTCAACAGGCCCAGCTCGAAGTCTCCGGCGCGGCCCGTGGCGCGCCCGCCCGCAAGGATCGGAATCGGCCGTCCCCCGGAGAGCCCTATGCGGCGCGAGTGAAACAGGGTGAAATCCCTGAGCGACGATCCCATCCGATAGTTGCGCTCGGTGACATCTCCCAACACGAACGATCCCGAGTTTTCGACGAAGAACTCACGCTGCTCGGGAAAGAACAGCGGGAACCGCGTGAGGTTCACGCGTTGCTGGTCCACCTCGGCTTGCGAGAAATCGGTGTTGTACGTGAGGTCCAGGGTCAACCCCGATGTCAAACCGTACTTTAGGTCCAGCCCTGCATCCAACCCCTCGTCGTCGTTAGCGTCTGCTGGATGCAGCGTTCCCGACAGAGCGGTGCCGAAAAGGAAGGGTTTCACCTTGAGGTTCCTTCCCGGGCTGATATCCTGCAAGCCGACGAGAGTGCCCGCCCTCGACATGCGGTGTACCAGGTCGCGTCGATCCACGGGGGCCCAATACGAGTCCTCGCTCTTGCGCCGCACTCGCCGCATCAGTTGCATACCCCATTGCTGTGCACCACGTGTGGGATCGAACCGCAGGGTCGTCCAGGGTATCCCCATCTCGACTGTGTAGCCGGAATCGTGCACCTCGGTCTTGATATCCACTACGCCGCGCCATGCATAGTCGGCGCTACGGCTATCGTTGAAGACCTGACCATCCCGATATGCACCCTGCGGATTCACCAACCAGATGAACGCATTCTGCCGATCGAGAAAGGTGTCGAGAGTGATCGCAAAGACGTCCATGTCGTGGGTACTGGGGGCGAGCCCGTACTCGAGAGTGGTGACCACCAGTTGGTCCGGTTCCGAGTCGTAGCATAACGCTCCGATGTAGAGTCGATCCGCGTCGTACAGGATCCTCACCTCGGTGCGTTCGGTTGCCGGGTATCCCGCGTCGGGTTGCGATTGGATGAAACCAGTGATTGGCTTGGCCGCTCGCCAAGCGGAGTCATCGAGCCTGCCGTCTAAGCGGATAACCGAGTTCGCGAATACCGCTTGCGCTGTGGGTCGCGGCGCAGCTTCTACATCGATCGCGTAAGCGCTGTTGCCTTGCTGCGATGACTGCTGCCCGTGCAATGCGATCGGCAGCAGCACAGCGACGAGGGTGAGAGACCTGACGCGCACTGCCTTGCACGCTGTCGTCACGAGGCGCGGCTCGCCGCTACCAGCGAATGACCGGCACCGAGAACACGACGCCATGTATGTGTTCCGGTGGATCCGTGCTCGGTCCATCCGGGCTTCCGGGCCCGCCATCGCCAAACGCTTTTACCGTTGCGAACGCTATAGCGCCGGCGCCGATGCCTATCAGCCCGAATGTCCGAAACTTGTCCAACTGCCTCACGTCTACTCGCGCGATCTCGCGACGCCGTACGTCCACATTCTGGTGTAACGATTGGGCGCCAAACGCACTCTCCAGCTTGACCGTCGGCACCGAAACTACTACATGATCACCGTTGTCCTCGAGCAGTTTTCCCTCGAGTATCGAGAGGTCTATTCCCACTCGATCCTGCAAGTCTCGCTGCGCCTCAGGCGACAGCACTGCTCTGACATGGTCACCGGCCTGCACGGCTTCCACGGTCGTGGGGACGTATCTGTAACACGCAACTGACGTTGCTACAAGCGCGCTGATCGCGAGCCATCTCAGCCCCGACACTCGCCGCTCAACGCATGGCACCAGCATGATCCCCTCCATTTGTCGGATTCCCAACGGGCCACGCGCTTCCAATGGTGGGATGCCGATCTAGTATGGCCCCACCGTGGGGACTCAGCCCCCAGGACTGCAGCTGGCTAGCTGGCCGGCGGTGACGTTGGGGTTGGTCTCAACCTCACTCAGACCCACCCAGTACGCGAGACTGCGACTGTTCAGATCCTCAACCTTGTTGGGGAACTGATCGACCTGGTTGGCCTCGCGGTAGTTTCCATCTGTGTAGCTACCGGGGACGTTGTTATCCAACCAGCGTCTGACGTCGTGCATCCGCCTTGCCTCCAGCCACAGCTCTGCCGCTCGTTCGTACTTGAGGGCGGTGTAGCCATCAGCCAGGCTGGCAAAGGGCACCGGGTACAGTGACATTCCAAGGGCTGTGCGGCGCACGTTCATCTGGTTTGCCGCCTCGGTGAGGTCGTTGGCGGCCAGTGCCGCTTCGGCCCGGACGAGACGCATCTCCCAGCCAGATGCAACGTTTACCGGCGTGTCTTTGGTGGAATCCTTCTGCTCGGGCCACCATGGCACGTTGCCACCGAACTTGTCCACGGCGGCATCCCCCGTCAGCCCAGTGGTACTGTCAAACGGTGTTCGCGGATCGGAGACGTTCGCCCAATAGGTACCCCACGTAGTGTGGGCTCTGTAGGGAGAGTTGCCATTCGCCCAGTGCAACCAGTTGTATTGCGCTTGCTCCTGGTCCGAGAAGGGCACCGACCAAACGAAATCGTCCGGCACCTGTGCGGCCTGCGCGGCGGCATCCGACCAACTCGCCAGTCCATAAGTAGCGAGATTGGCAAGCACAGACGCGCGACCCGCATGAGCGGCGGTAACCCAATCATCCTCCCCAGCCGCCTGCGCAATGGGAATCGCCTCTGCGAACAGTGAATCCGCCCGCAGGAAAGCGTCGGTGTGAGGTCTCAGCGGACCACCGTCAAACGTGACCTGGCAGAAGTTCTCACCCAGAAGCCTGTTGGCAAATCCCGCCCACACCAAGGCTTTGGCCGCCGGTCCGTAGCTGTTGAAGGCGGGAGCATCAGGGATCTCCGTCAGCACGATTCTGAAGCGATCAACCGCGTTTTCGGCCGTCCAGCGGGCCTCCTGCGCGGCGTTCCAGTCGCCGGTGTCGGTTTCCCTGAACTCACCTGCCTGGATGTATGATTCGATCCCGTAGCTACCGGTAGAGCCAGCCGGATTGATCTCGAAGACCATGGCAGCTCCCCAATAGATGATGTTCTGCATTGCATTCGCCAGGCTGCGGCGTGTGCCCACGATCAGGGCGTCGTGCGCGGCGAGGCTGTCCAAGAATGCATCCTGCGCACCGCCAGGATTGGTTATATCGGTACTGCACGAGACTACCACACCCACCGTAGTGGCGGCGAGCACCAAGCCCGCGATGTGGCGACGTGCCCTCGTTTTATGCTCTCGATTCTTTGCTCGCATGATGTCGTATCTCCCTGTCGAGTCCGGATGTTGATGAGAGTGCATGGGTCACCACACCGTCTCAGAAGTTGATCCGG
>JARRLJ010000270.1:0-4854 GCA_037387025.1 Gemmatimonadales bacterium | reverse complement strand
CGCGTGCTCGCAGTGCTTCCAATCGGGGTCAGAGACCAGCGTGTTCTCCCCGTCGATAAGCATAGCGCGTATCTGCTCGCCGCAACGATCCAAAGCGGTGACCTTTGTGATCCCCTTCTTGAGGTCCACGTCGGTGCCCCAGAGTTCCTTGAACTTCTTCTGGTTGTTGGGGTCGGTGACGGGTTGAAAGCCGGGATAGTTGTTCGGTAGGGCCCCTGAGTCACCGGCTCCCTGGATGTTGTTCTGCCCTCTCATCGGATTGATGCCGGTTCCTTCACGCCCCACGTTGCCGGTCATCAGGGCGAGGTTGCACAAGCTCTGAACATTGTCGACGCCGCAAATGTGCTCCGTCACACCCAGCGTGTAGTAGATCGCTCCACGATTGGCTTCACCGTACCAGCGGGCAGCCCGCTCGATGTCCTCTGCAGGCACACCCGTGATTGTTGCTGCCCACTCTGGCGGAAACTGCTTCACGTGTTCGAGGAACTTCTCTCTTTCAGCCGTCCTCGCTGCTATGAAATCTGGGTCGATGAGTCCTTCTCGTTGAATCACGTGGGCCATGGCGAGCAATAGAGCAACATCGGAGCCCACGCGAATGGGCAAGTACAGGTCTGCAATATCTGCTAGGCCAATGTGCCTTGGGTCGGCCACTATCATCTTTGCCCCCTTTGCGATAGCACGCTTGAGCCGCGTGGCCGCAACGGGGTGGCATTCCGTCATGTTGGTTCCGATGCAGAAGATGACATCCGGCTTCTCCATGTCCGCCAAGGGATTTGACATGGCGCCGCGTCCGATCGTGGCTGCCAGACCGGCAACCGTGGGAGCGTGTCACGCACGGCTGCAGTTGTCTATCTGATTGATTCCCCATCCAGCGCGCATGAACTTTTGCATCAAGTACGCCGCTTCGCTGGGTGCTCGTCCCGACGCCACACCATAAACGCTATGCCGACCGTGTTGCCCCACGACATTGCGAAAGCCTTCGGCTGCCCTGTCCAACGCCGTATCCCAATCGGTTTCGTGCAAATCCCCGTCGTCGCCACGTATGAGCGGTGTGGTGAGGCGATCCTCATGGTGAACAAAGTCAAACGCAAACTGTCCTTTCACGCACAATGCGCCCTCGTTGGCCGGTCCGTCCATGGCGGGGTGTATTCCGACGATCTTATCTGCCTTGGTCAGTCTGTCGACCGAGCATCCGACACCGCAGTAGGCACATATGGATCGGGTCTTGGCGATCTGCCCAGGAACGTCAACCGCGCGAAGCGCTTTCTTATCACTAAGTGCACCGGTCGGACAGGTCTGGACACACTGGCCGCAGAACGTGCAGCTCGAATCCGCGAGTAGCCCCTCAAACTCGGTGGTTATTTGTGTGTTGAATCCGCGGTTCATAATACTGATAGCATAGTCGCCCTCTTGTTCAGCACACACGCGAACGCAACGGTAGCAGGAGATGCAGAGCTCGTAATCCCGCAGAATGAACGGGTTGTCGTCATCGTCCCGTGTCCGACCCGATCGGTTTCCCTGGAACCGGCCAGATCGAACACCGTAACGATCCACTAGATTCGTAAGTTCCTGAGATGCGTAACCACGCAGGGGATCGACGTCTAATTCACGATTCTCCGAGGCCACCATCTCGAGCAGCACTCTGCGATGGCTTTCGAGCGAGTCAGTCTTGGTTCTCACGACCATACCTGGCGTGGCCATAGTAGTACATGAGGCTACGGGGTTATTACTTCCCTCCACCTCCACCACACACATGCGACATCCACCAAACGGCTCGAGTCTCTTGTCGTAGCAGAGTGTCGGAACATCCTTTTGGTGACGCACCGTGATCTCGAACAGAGTCTCCCCCGATGAAAACGTTATCTCTTCGCCGTCGAGCGTCAGGGTATTGCGTTCCGTATCTGTCGCGCTCATAGTCATTTTCTCCGTCCCCACCTTGTCGGGGACCTCATCGCAGCACGCGCTCGGCGACCCGTTCAGGGAAGTACCTGAGGAGACTCTCAGTTATCAGTGGCGCTGCTATTCCCAGACCGCAAGCGCTGAGTGCCTTCATGGTCCTGCCGATGTCGTTGACCTCGTCGATCCAAGACGTCAGGTTCTTTGGTCCGCTCTCGCCTGCAAGTCGCTCGGTCAAGCGCGCCGTGCCGATGCGGCATGGGAAGCACTTTCCACACGATTCGTCAGCAAAGAATTCCATTGCCGTGTGGGCCAACTGGATCATGTCTCTGGTGTCGTCAAACACCATCACGCCACCGGCGCCCAAGAAAGAACCTTTGGCTCGGATACTGGGTTCGTCCAACGTCACTTCGAGATCATTTCCCGCCAAGAAACCACCGGACAGCCCTGCCATCGTGACTGCCTGGATCGAACGGCCCTGTGGGGGGCCACCCGCCATATCGTACAGCAACGTATTGATTGGTAAGCCAAGCGGTACTTCGTAATTGCCCGGCTGCTGGATGTCGCCGGATAGGCTAATGACTTTGGTGCCAGCGTGTTCGTTCAACCCGAGGTTGCGATACCACCCACCACCGTGGCGAACGAGCTGTACCGCGGCAGCGAGCGTTTCCACATTGTTCACCACAGTCGGCAGGTTCTCGTACCCATGCGTGACAGGGAACGGTGGGCGATTCCGGGGGAACGGATGTTTGCCCTCGAGGCTGTTGAGCAGTGAGCCTTCCTCGCCGCATATGTAGGCGCCTGCACCGCGCCGCAGATGGATGTGGAACCCGAAGTCGGTGCCCAGGATGCCATCTCCCAGGAATCCTGCTTCCTCTGCTTCATGAATTGCATGCTGCAGTACATTGTGAGCTTCGGGGTATTCGTAGCGCAGATAAATGAACCCCCGGGTCGCTCCGGTCGCGTAAGCTGCCAGTGCCATTCCCTCGAGCACTGCGTGTGGATCGTGACATAGAATTGCCCGGTCCTTGAAGCACCCCGGCTCGCCTTCGTCGGCGTTACAGACGACCGTCTTGGGATGGGCAGTCGCGTCGGCGACTGCTCTCCACTTGCCACCGGTGGGGAATCCTGCTCCACCCCGCCCAGCAAGTCCGTTGTCGGTGATCAGGTGGATCAAGTCGGCGGGCTCCAACTCCGAGACGGCCCTTGTAAGCGCCTCGTACCCACCAGTGCTGCGATACCCGTCGAGCTCCGAGCGTCCCTTCTGGCGGATTGACGAGAATACACACTCCTCAAAGTTGCTACGGTTCGGTGGCGGGAGTGGAGTCAAGCGGGTCTTGAGTGAACCGGCTGTTGTGCCTGACAAGGTTCGGCCGTCACGCAGCACCGGCACGGGATCATCGCAGCGTCCAGCACAGGGCATTGCTGCGGCGCCATCTTTCTTCAACTCATCTAGCAGTTCCAATCCACCGTTGAGACGGCAGACCGGTCCGGTGCAAACCCGCGGTCCTTTCTCTTCCTTGTCGCGAGACAAATGGTGATAGAACGTGACCGTGCCAAACAGCTCGGCCAATGGGATGTGTAACGTGCTGGATATCCCACGCATAGTCTCTTCGGAAAGAAACCCGTCCCGCTCGTGAAAAGCATGCAGCAGAGGCAACAGCGGTGCCGGCCGGTTCCGCCATTGCTGCAATATGTCTTGATTCGAAGGAACCGCCATCACGTGCTCCAGCCAAAGGAAGACGGCAATACCATCAGTGTAGCTAGCGCCGTGTCAGGCACGGCGCACACATCACTTCTCGTTACGCATTCATCTATTTATACATCATCGCAGTGGGCAACAACGCAATCTGTTTGAATACAGGCATTTCCGGAAGGGATCGCTTAGTCCGCCAGGTGATGCTCACCGGCATAAATGTTGAAGGTATCTCCTCGCGAGAAGCCAACCAGCAACAGGCCGAGGCTTTCTGCCAGATCCACCGCCAGCGAAGAGGGAGTGATCAACTCACCCGTCAAGTCGAATAATGCGGCCGCATGCAACCCGCCGGTCGCGTCAAATGTCGGTTGGTGGTCCCTAAGCACACGCGTCAGCTGACGTATCACGCCATGGTTTACCTTGAACTCCTTGCACGGCGCTGCCACGAGCTGAACCGCTTCAATCGAAGCCTTGCCACAGACCCCGCACGAGCTTGATATGAACATGTTCCTCTGAAATCGAGCTGTATCAACTGTCACACCCTGTGCGAGTTGTACCGTTAGGACGGAATCGTTCAGGGAACGGATGGAGTTGAGCTCATTGGGCGCGAGTAAGATGCCCTCGGTCAGGAGAAATCCGATTACGAGGTCTCGATCTTGTCCCGGCGTGCGCATGGTTACGGCGAGTGGCGATTCCTCAATGCGAATCTCGAGCGGTTCCTCCACCGCCACCGTGTCGTTGACGCGAGTCTTCTCTGTAGCATTGCGCCTTACTATTGGGATCGTACGGACCGGTTCTGATAGCATGGCGGCATGTGGGGTTGAGGCGTAAGCTTCGGAGAACGTCAAGGACCGAGCTGATCACGAGCATTTTGCCGGGCCAGGAGCCGTTCTGCAAAATCGAGTCTCTCCTCCACTTCGGCTAGCCGCTCCTGCGTATCCGCGAGATGGCGCTCGGTATCTTCGAGCCGCTGTTCAGTCTGTTCCAGTGCCTGCACCAATTCTGTACCTCCTCGGTCCCGAGGGCGAGATATGCGGCGCGCAATAGCTTGTGCAATGGGCCCACCCACGACCAGAATCGCAATGAACGTGAATATGTCCACGGGGTCCTTCCTATGTCCACCTGAATGCCATGTAACTACTCGTCCCCAGTGAACCAGCGTACGCTTCGCATAATTGCTTCATGCGGAGGTACTGATGGGTTCCACTTCAGTTCTTGCCGGGCGCGTTCGGAAGTATATGGATTCTCCGCTGCCAAGAACC
>JARRLJ010000269.1:0-4097 GCA_037387025.1 Gemmatimonadales bacterium | reverse complement strand
CCGACCAACAGCATCCAGTACACTGTGGGCAGGAGACCTTGCAGCCGCCCAGTCGAGATTACTGGCCATCACTCATTCGCTTGGCCGAGCATGTCGAAGGTCTCGTTGTGTATGCGATACCTAGACCAACCCTGGTAATCGAAATGCCACCACTCAAAGGGATACACACTGAATCCCTCATCCTCCATCGCTTCCCTGAGCAAGTCCCGTAACCAACGTTGACGCCCAGTCCCACCCGGGTAACGAGCATACGAGCGATGCGAGAATTCATCGTACCCACCGGTCATCACCACCGGCTCGCCCGTTTCGAGGTCATACAGGGTCAGATCCACTGCAGCTCCCCGGTTGTGTCGCGACCCACTCGAGGGATCGGCCACGAAGATCTTCATATCCGCTGGCGTAGCATCCCAGAACATCTTCGTAACGAACCAAGGCCGGTACGCGTCATGGATCAGCAAACCAAAGCCCTGCTCCTTCAGCTTCTCGTGCACCCTCACCAACGCCTCCGCCCCCTGGCGCTGCAAAAAGGCGCGAGGCTCCCGATAGAAAACGGCGCTCATGAAGTTGTTAGTCGTAGCGTAGCGGATGTCCAATCTGATGCTGGGATCGAGCTGCACGATCTCCACCAACTCGGATTGAGTGAACTCGCCCTGCTCGTTCGGTGGTTCCGCTGCCTGTGCCACTCCTCGCAGTTCGTCAACGGGCCGCAACGGATTGATGCGGAAAGTCGCCCCGTCTTCGGGACCCACCGAACGCCGGTCGAATCGCACGCTGGCTGCAACCACGTGTGTCGCCCTGTCGGATGGATCCCGCCCGAACACCAAGCGCTCGCCTTCGTAAAGGCCCCACGACGGGAAGGCGAACTCGTTCCGTGACAATTCCTCCAGCGGATAGAGGAAGAACCATTCGATGAGGGCGTACAAGCTGCCGCCGCGCTCCAGAACGTACAGAGTGTTGTGATCCCAACCATACTCGCCGATGAGCCCTCGCCAGCGTGCTGGGACAGGTGCGGGCTCCTCGTCGCTCCTCTTTGCCAAAGTGTCTCCGCTGACAACCACAGCGTCACCGAGCGGTTCGATCGCGGTCCCAAACGCAAGCACGTCGTCGACCATCAGCTTTCCGTCGAGTGCACGGATCTCTGCCCTGAACCCAGCCTGCTCCATGGTTGCGAAGAAGCGCCCATCCCATTCCTCGATGACGACCCCGTCTCCCTCGTTTCCGTACTTGCCGGGCAGCTGGGCTGCAAGGTCGGCTGGAACCGGCTCGGTGAAATCGAAGCGCAGGCCGTCTTGCCCTTCCCGGACATTCACCATGCCTTGCAGCGCTGCGTCGGCGATCCTCCGCACGACCGAGTTCGCCACGTCCTTGGTTGCCACGACGACTGCGCCCAATTTCTCGTCCGGCAACATCCCTAGCTCGGTCGCAAACCCATAGATGGCACCTCCGTGCCCTACTCTCCGGTGTCCATCCATTTCAGATACCGCAAAGCCGATTCCGTATCCGGAACCGAGCTGGGGGGTCCACATTTCCTCAAGTGTCTCGGACTCGAGGATTGCACCGTCCTCCACTCGGCCACCTTCGAACATCACGCTCATGAAACCAGCGAGGTCCTCTACAGACGAATACATACTACCGGCGGGCGCCATGCCGAGTTGAAACGTGGGTGCCTCGAACTCGCGTCCGTCATAGGTCCACATGTAGGCCTTTGCCAGCTGCGCTACTACCGCCGGCTTGGGTTCAAATGCACTACTCACCATGCCCAGTGGATCTAGCACCGTCCGTTCTAGATATTGAGAGAACGGCTCACCTTGCGTCTCCTCGAGCACATAACCCACCGTCGCTATCGCTGCATTCGAGTATTTGGTGTTCGTTTCGGGTTCGTAGACCAGGTCAATTCCATTCAGGCTTTGCACCGTCTGCTGTAAAGCAGGACCGGAGGGATCGAAGTAGTTGCCGATGGGCGGTTCCCGGACCAAACCCGACCTGTGTGACATGAGCTGACGCAACGTGATCGGTTTTCCGAATGGGTTGATGGGTCGGAAGTCAGACAGGTAATCGGTCACCGGAACGTCGAGATCCAACTGTCCCGCCTCTACCAGTTGCATGATGCCAATGTCGGTGAACAGCTTCGAAACGCTGCCGACCCGGTACACAGTACCAGCGGATGCCGATACACTGTCGACCGGGTCGGCATAGCCGAAGCCACGTGCCCAGACGACTTCCTGGTCGTCAACCAGCGCAATGGAAACGGCCGATATCGACTTGTTCTGCATCTCCCGTTCGATGACGGGAGTCAGGTCGCGAGCCAGATCGGAATAATCGGGACGTGGCCCGACTTCCACGTCCTCGGCGCCACATCCGACCAGACAAAGCAGTATCGGGATCCAGCCCACGGGCCGGTGGGCACCACTCGCCGTGGCAACCATATCTCAATCCCTCCGTAAATGAACTCGTGGTTGCGGATTCCGGGAATCCGCCTCTTAATAGTGCTCAGCGTGGCCTTCTGCAAGGAAGCGACGTCATTGCCTAAATCAGTAGCGATCTTGGGAGTGCACTCGATTGACCGCAACCACAGCGTTTCGCAAGTACCTTCTGCCTGGCTTCGTCTTTCAATCGGTGGTAATAGCGGGCGGTTACGGGACCGGCCGCGAGCTAGTGGAGTTCTTTCTTGGCTACGGCCCGTTAGGTGGGTTGTTGGCAATGCTCCTGGTATCAACCGTCATTTGGAGCGCCGTGTGTGCAGCCTCTTACGAGTTTGCCCGTGCGTTCAACAGTTACGATTACAGGAGCTTCTTCAGGAACCTGCTCGGCAGATGGTGGGTGTCGTTCGAGATTTGCTACTTCGTGTTGCTTCTCATCATTCTCGCTATCATAGCAGCAGCTGCCGGTGCAATACTGGAAGAGACTTTTCACCTGAGCTATGCAGTCGGTGTCCTCGGCATGATGGCGGCCGTCGGATATCTAGTTTTTCGAGGCAGCAAGACCATAGAGCGCTTCCTGGCCGGATGGTCCTTCGTTCTGTACACAGTGTACATCATTCTCTTCCTCTGGTCCGTGACCCGGTTCGGCGGTGAAATAGTCGCAGGCCTCACATCGGCCACTGTGGAGAGAGGTTGGGCTATCGGAGGTGTACGGTATGCAGCCTACAACCTGGCGATAATCCCGGCAGTCCTGTTCTCGGTGAGACACGTCGAGACACGGCGGGAAGCAGTCGGCGCGGGGCTCCTGACCGGTCCGATCGCCATCTTCCCCGGTCTGCTGTTCTATCTAGTTATGAGTGGTCATTATCCCGTGATACTAGATCGGGCAGTGCCGGCTAACTTCTTGCTCGAAGCTTTGGGGTCGCGGACCTTCCAGATCATCTTCCAGGTCGTGCTGTTTGGTACACTCATAGAAACAGGAACGGGATTGATCCACGCAGTAAACGAGCGAATCGCAAGTGTCTACAGCGAACGCAAGCAACCGATGCCCAGGGTGCTGCGCCCGGCGGTTGCAGCCGGCCTCCTGATTGCCGGGGCGCTGCTGGCCCAAGTGGGGCTAATCACCCTGATTGCCAAAGGATACGGCACGCTCACTTGGCTGTTCCTGATCATCTTCGTGGTGCCAGTATTGACGTGGGGTATCGTGAAGATCCGAGCTCGCAACCGCACTGAAGCTGAGTCCGACGCGATGAGCGTATAGAGTATAACGAATACCTTGGACCGTGCCGTGCCAGACCCATCGGGAATCGAAATCAGGACTCTCAACAGCCAAGAAGACTACGAGCAGTGCGTTCAGCTCCAACGGGATACGTGGGGACACGATTTCACGGAGGTTGTCCCGCCGGCAATGCTCAAGATCACAGAGAAGATGGGGGGAGTGGTGGGTGGGGCATTCGTCACCGCGGGAGCCTTGGTAGGATTCGTATACGGCATCAGCGGAGTGCGGAAGGGAAGACCGGCGCACTGGTCGCACATGCTGGCCGTGCGACCGGAATTCGAAGGAGCGGGTCTGGGCACCCGCCTGAAAGCGTATCAGAGACAGCTACTGCTGGACCGGGGCATCGAGGTCGCCTACTGGACCTTTGATCCCTTGGTGTCCCGCAACGCATATCTCAA
>JARRLJ010000268.1:0-5399 GCA_037387025.1 Gemmatimonadales bacterium | reverse complement strand
GAAGGCCTTTTCGCAGGGACCTCCACCGGCGGAAACGTGATCGCGGCCTTGAGACTGGCGGAGCAGCTGGGACCGGACGCCACCGTCGTCACGCTGATGTGCGACACCGGAATGAAGTACCTCAGCACCGCCATGTTCCAGGCACACGCGAGCGCCCAACGTGGGCGTGTCTAAGCATTACTTCTTTCTCTGCTTGGGCTTCTTGGTGGGCTTCGGCTCGAGCGACGTGACGTAGTCGTAGCTCATGGCCAGATAGGGTGCGAGCGTTTCCGTATCCTCGAGCAGGTCGTCGGGCACGGTGACCCCTCGGCGGCCGGCTTCGGTGCACGGGTCCCGCTTACCCGAGGTTCTCGAAACGAGGAATCGCTGAGCACGGCCGGTCCCCGCCACCGCTCGAGAGGAGAGCAAGATGGAAACGCGAAGACTCGGAACCAACGACCTGGAGGTGTCGGCTCTCGGCTATGGCGCGATGGGGCTGAGCTTCGGTTACGGCCCGGCAGCGGACAGGGAGCAGGCGATATCGCTGATCCGTGCGGCTGTCGGGCGCGGCATGACGTTTTTCGACACCGCAGAGGTCTAACCTACTCAAGAGGCTGGGCCGGAGATTCATGAGCGGTTTTCTCAGCCTGTTGCCCTTCCTACTTGCCTATCTGCTGATCGGCGGGTTCTACGACCTCACGGTCTCGCTCACGGCACCGTTGCAAGACATGATTCCGCGTTTCGGGACGCTGAGTCCCACGGGACGTCAGCTCACCATCCTCGGTCTCCTATTCCTGATCTTCGTCCTGATCGGAATGCTGAACGACACCAGGCCGGCTCGGCGGCTAGGTGGATGGATCGAGCGCGAATATCTCAATCGATTCCCGCCGTACCGAATTGTCCGCGATATCACGCGGCAGCTGGGCGGCGAGGATTTGAGGAGCATGAAGCCGGCGCTGCTCGACCTGGGCCCCGGAGTGCGCACCGTCGCGTTCATCGTTGAGGAGTTGGAGGGCGATCGTCTGACGGTGTACCAGCCCCTGACATCGCTTCCGACTATGGGGACACTGAAGATCGTGGACTCCGACAAGGTACAGCCCCTCGACACCGCGTTTATGGATGCGGCGGGCTGGTACTTCAACTGGGGCGCCGATACGCAGGCCGTCCTGGAACCGAGGCAACCTGCGGCCACGAAAGGGGACGGCCCATGAACCGAATAGCGTTCCTCCTGCCAGCAGCCCTAACCGGGATCATGGTGGGCTGCTCTTCTTCCGATGACCCGGTCGAAGTCAGCAACATCGAAGTCGTTCCGGTCGAGAGGGGGTGCGGGCGCAGGTCTATGCCCATCGCGAGGCCTGTCCCGCCCGGACGGAGGAAGGGGAGGCTACGCACTCTGAGGGGGACCGAGTTGCGGTGAGATTAACGTCACGCGTTACCAATCTGGGAGATTTTCTCGGGAATCCACCGACGAGAAACCGAGTTGAGATTTCCGAGGTTGCCATCTTTCGACTCAGTGACGGCAGGATCGTCGAGCAATGGGTCTATCCGGACATACTCAGCTTGCAGCGCCAGTTGAATCAGCAGGCGCCGGAGTGATTCGGGCGTGCAGATCTCGCCCTGGGAGTTCGCAAAATGGAGCGGGAGTCGCCGAGAGCCACGACTCTAAGTAGATTACTGGCACATAGTTAGCCGGGGTGGCGGAACGGCAGACGCGAGGGACTTAAAAGATGGCGCCTCTCACCGCGAAGTTGACGGTTTCCGCTCATATTCGCGGTTTTCTCATCTGTTCCAGATAGCTTCCGACCCCGAGCTTCGCGGTTATCACCACCCAAGTTCGCCCAGTTTCTTCGCCCAGTCTCCTCACAGGTAAAGGCGAGTGGTATTCACCACGAGCAACCGCAAGTATCTCCCGACAGACAGTGTGGCGCGTTGACGCTACGCTCGTTTGGGTTGGCAGATTCCTCCGCAACCCGGCGATTTGGCCAACATTCCGACATGACACTGAACCGCAGGGAAAAAGAGTACATCTCCGTAGGTGCCTCCGTGGCTGCGGGGTGCAAGAACTGCTTCGAGTCTCACGTCAAGGAGGCGCGATTCCAGGGTGTCACCGACGAGGAACTCGTCGAGTCGATGAACATCGGTCTGGACGTGCGAGAACATGCCCAGGCGATCGCGAAAGAGCACGGGTTGCGGGTGCTTGGTCGCAAGCTGACCCAGCTTGTCCACCTGACTGGGGAAGTCGATGAGGGCACCGATGCCGAAGCACCTCCGGGCGCGAGAATTGAGGAACTCACGGCCCTCGCCAGTGCCATCGCCGTGAATTGCGAGACAAGCCTCAATCGGCACCGGGCCAACGCGCGGATGGCCGGTGCAACGGATGAGGAGATCCAAGAGGCGATCCGGATTTCCCGGTTCATCAAGGGCAAGGCGGACTCGCTGTGCTGCAAGCGGATTTGAGTCCGATGCGGAATGGGTAGTCTGAGGCCCGAGGCCGCGTATTGCTTCGCGATTCGGGGCGGGCTCGACCTTGGGAGCTGATACAGGTTGCTGACTGGAGAGCCAAGATGGCCTCGATCAAGATGATTGCGGAAGAAGACGCTACCGGCCGGGTCAAGGAAATCTTCGAGGACATCAAGAACACTCTAGGGATTGACTTCGTCCCGAACATGTACCGGGCCATGGCCCCCAGGCCTGGGTTCCTCGAGGCGAATTGGAACAAGGTGAAGGCGGTCATGACAGCGTCCGGCCGGCTCGACCGCCTCACCAGGGAGATCATTGCAGTCGCCGTCTCGGCCGTGTCCGGGTGTCGCTACTGAATCGAGGTTCACACTTCCGCGGTGCGGAATCTGGGGCTGGACGACGAAGATATAGTCGAGCTAATGGCGGTCGTCGACCTCTTCGCAGGCTTCAACAAGCTCCTCGATGGCCTGCAGGTCGAGCCGGACGAGAAGCCATGGTACGGCTGAGGGTAAGACACCTCGGATGCCGGGTGCATCCAAGTCGCAGTGGCTTCTAAGCGATCCACACAGGCGAGCCGGAGACGTGTAAAATGCCGTTCTCTCTGAGAGAGTCCGATATACGTCCGCGAGTTGCCGGCCTTCAATCCGTGCTGATTGTGCCTTGCAGATTTTGCCCTGCGGCAAGCTTGGCTGTGAGGGAGAAGAAGCCCTATTTAGAGCCGTTTCGCCGACTCTTGAGAACGGCAGCTTATGAGTCGTTTGTTCAGGCTCTGAGGCGTGGGCTCCAAGCTGAAGGAATCAGGACAGCCGTATTCGACAGCAAACTGTTGCACCAGTTTGTGGCCTGCATGTGGACGTCCGGACGTCGAAGAGAATTAGCAAAACGTGCCGCGGAGTTCGACGGAGTGCTGGTCCTGGGATGCGATGCAATGGTCGAAACGGTGCGCGACTCCATAGAATCTGCTAATTGCCAAGTGATCCAAGGTATGGAAATCGAAGGCCTGATGAACGTCCTTCCGACTATAAGTTTCCCGCTCAAACTGTCGCTTCGGTTGCAGGGGGTAACGCCCGTAGGAAAACTATAGGGTCTCTCCAGATCACTTCAGACCGCAAAATTCGCTGTTCTCACCACCTAGGTTTGCCCAGTTTCTTCGCTGAGCTCGGTTCGCCTCTAACATCTGGTGACGGTAGGGTTGACGAGTAAGGTGATGGGCCAACGAATCGTGAGTCGGTCACGGACGGGATAGTCGCTGTTGATCTAGCGGATCAGCGCGCGACATAGGCCGGCGTGCCGGATTACTGTCCGCCACGACCAGAGTAGGCCAGCAGCAGAAACGCAAACCGTTAGGCTGGGCACACCATGCCTATGGTCTCGCAACGAGGGGGCCCGATGAAGAAGTCGTCGTCGGCTTTGGCGTTCTGGGCGCGCTTAACCGCGTTCTACGCTCTCCATGCTTGCTTGCTCCTGCTGTGTGGATCTGACTGGGGCTGGTGGCAGGCGTGGGCCTACTCTCTCCTCTTCGCCTCTGCAGGAATCGGCCTGCGATTTTGGGCTGAGCGACGGCATCCGGGACTGATGGAGGAACGGGCGCAGTTCTTGAGGGCTCCGGGCGTCAAGTCCTGGGATAGACTCCTTGCCCCACTGATGGCGTTGAGCCTGGGCTTGCCCCTATTCGTCGTGGCTGGGCTGGATCACCGCTTCGAGTGGTCACCGCACTTTGCGAGCTGGCTTAACATCCTCGGATTGTTGTTGGCCTCGGCAGGCTACGGATTTGCAGGGTGGGCGCTTCTGGAGAACCGCTTTTTCTCGGCAGTGGTGCGCATTCAATCGGAGCGTGGACATGTGGTGTGCGACACCGGCCCATACAAGATCGTCCGACATCCGGGCTACTCAGGAAGCCTTCTGCCCCCGTTCGCCATGGCATTGGCATTGGACTCGGTGTGGACCCTGATTCCAGCGACGGCGGCTGTCGTCATAGCCGTGGTGAGAACTACCCTCGAAGACCGTACGCTGCAGAAGGAACTCCCAGGGTACCGGGAATACGCCGACCGCGTCCGCTACCGCTTGATTCCGGGGATCTACTGATCGATCGCGCCGACTATCGGCGAGACCTCTCGTGACTGCTACTGGTGGCCTGACCGGGGCAGCCTAACAAGGAATTGCTGCTACAGCGGAGGCCGTTGGGTGCGCCTGGTACAGATGGGTAGACGGCGGAAGGCGGACACACGTCCTCCACCCAGCGCGCGACCTGCATCGCCATGCTAGATTACAGTAGCTGAACAGCCGCACCTGCACAGCAGGCAAGATAGCCTGGTCTTTGGGAGGGAGGACGGCGTAAACCACATTCTCCTCGGCCGCCGCTAGAGTTGGATCCCGCTCCGCTCAAGCCTACGATCTCGCTCGATGACCTCCGGAAGGTCGACATCCGGGTCGGCACGATAGAGAGCGTCGAGGATGTGCCGGGATCCGACTTCCTCGTCCGCCTCACCGTCCGCTTCGGCGATCATACGCGGCGGATACTGGCCGGCCTCAAGGAGGAACGGGAGGACCCCCGAGAGATCATGGGCCGACAGGCGCTCTTCGTCGTAAACCTCGAGCCCAGGAAGATGTTCGGCGAGCTATCCGAGGGGATGCTGCTGGACCTCGGCTACGCAGACGGAATCCAGCCGGTGCTGATCGTTCCCGAGCAGCCGTTGCCGGATGGCGCTAGGGCAGGTTGATAGGCGAAGGGCTACCATCCTCGTGCGCCCGAGCGCGAGCCCGGCAAGAACATCCACCGCCGGTGGCGCGGCACGGTACTCCTATTGGGTAACCTCATGCTTCGCGACGAGGTCGTTGATGGCCGCACGCGACCATCAGAGTAAGACAGAACGGGAGAAGAAGTACGGTGCGTCGCATACCATTCACCTGTCCAAAGAGCTTTCGGATTCCGGACTCAAGCATAGGCGCGGGCACCGTCG
>JARRLJ010000267.1:0-7715 GCA_037387025.1 Gemmatimonadales bacterium | reverse complement strand
GTGCATTGAAAAGGTAACGGCTGCGGCGGGTTGGGGAGACAAGCACCGCAAGCTGCCGTACGGTACCGGTGTTGGCCTTGCGTGCTCGAGCTACATCAGCGGAGCAGGGCTACCCATCTATTGGAATGACATGTCGCAGTCCGGCGTGCAACTCAAGCTGGATCGCAGCGGCGGCGTGACCATCTTTTGCGGCTCCACCGAGATCGGTCAAGGATCTGACTCCATTCTCGCATACATCGTGGCCGAGGTGCTCGGCCTCGACCCCATGGACCTGCAGGTGATCACCGGCGACACCGACCTCACTCCGGTAGACCTCGGCAGCTACTCGAGCCGTGTGACTCTCATGAGCGGCAACGCAGCGCTCGAGGCCGCAGAACGAGCACGTACGATTTTGACCAAGCACGCGGCAAAAGCACTCAGGGTGCCGGGGTCGGTCCGTCGCCCGCCTACTCCTACAGCGCGGCAGTGGCCTTGATCGAAGTCGATCCCAACAGTGGCATTGTCACCGTTCCCAAGGTCTGGATCGCCCACGACGTCGGTAAGTGCATAAATCCCGCTGCCGTGATTGGTCAGGTCGAAGGCAGCGTATATATGGGATTGGGCGAGGCCCTGATGGAGGAGATGTCGTATAGAGAAGACCGCAGGATGTTGCACCGAATGCCCAGCATGCTCGAGTACAAGAGCCCCACCACACTGGAGATGTGCGACGTCGAAACGGTGCTGGTTGAGGATCCCGACCCCAATGGTCCGTACGGTGCGAAAGAGGTCGGTCAGGGTCCATTGCTCCCAGTGCCTCCTGCAATCGCCAACGCCGTTTACGACGCTGTCGGTGTGCGCGTGGACGAGATTCCTATTACGCCCGAAAAAGTGCTCGCGGCGATCAAGGACAAAGCCAAAGGCGGCAGCGGTCGCTATGGTCCCGCGGCTTTTCCGGATATCCCCTGGCCGGAGGCGACCAGGGTCAAGCCACCCTGGGAAGGCGGAGATGGCAAGGCGGAGAAGCAGGCTGGCAAGGCCGGTCGGCGCAAGAAGGCAACGACACCGGAACGGCAGCACTGATGCTACGCTTGCCCCGGTTCAGGTACGTAGAGCCCAAGACGCTCGGCGAGGCTATGGCAACCAAAGCCGCAGCCGGCGCGGCGGGCATGTACGTCGCGGGCGGAACCGACCTCTACCCCAACATGAAACGCAGGCATCAGGAACCATCTGTTGTCATATCGCTTTCTGCCATAGAAGGATTGAACTCGATAACGGAGAGCGGGGAGCAGGGAGCAGTCATCGGCGCAATGGTGACACTCTCCGAGCTTGCGGCACACCCGGAGATCCGCAACAACTACACCGCGCTCGCCAAGGCAGCAGAACTGGTGAGCACGCCACCGTTGCGCAACATGGGCACTATCGGTGGCAACCTGTGTCTGGATACGCGGTGCAACTATTACAACCAAACGTACGAATGGCGCAACGCGATCGACTTTTGCATGAAGAAGGACGGCGACATATGCTGGGTAGCACCTTCCAGCAAGCGCTGTTGGGCGGTGAATTCCAGCGACACGGCTCCTGTCGTTGTTGCGTTGGACGCGAACATGGTGGTTAGCGGTCCTGATGCAAGGCGAGTACTCAAGGCCGGAGAATTTTACAACAACGACGGCATCGACTACCTGGCGAAGCGTCCCGACGAATTGCTGAAAGAGATAGTCCTGCCCCGTCCGGGCGGCTGGGACGCGACCTATTGGAAGCTCAGGCGCCGCGGGTCATTCGACTTTCCGGTCCTCGGTGTGGCAGTGTGGATCAAATGGGACGGCGATGTCGTGGCCGAGGCGCGTATCGTCTTGGGAGCAGTAGCGAGCTACCCGATGCAGGTGACGGAGGCAGCCGAGGCAATAATCGGTACGCGCCTCGAAGAAGGCGCCATCGCCAACGCAGCCGATGCGGCATTCCGACCCTCCAAGCCGATGGACAACACCGACCACGGGCTCGCCTGGCGCAAGGAGATGACGCGGAATTATGTGAGCGGGGCACTCAGGGAGTTGCGCCAGCGGGTCGCTACGGCCCGTGGTACGGGAGCGATCGGCTAAACAGGTCGTGGGCTGCCTCGGCGCCATCAACCGGTCTCGCAACCGCAGAACGTCCCGACCGGATCAGCCTCCGTTGCAGCTGGTCGACAGACCACTGGGATCCGCCGTGATCCAAAATTCTTCTTGAATGCTGTTAGGAACGGTGCGACGGAAGTCGAGGAGCCGCCGGGACCGCCTTCGAAGTAGATGATCGGATCGGGTTCGGGACCGGCGCCGAGCGCCTTGGCAACAACGATGCGGAACCGAACCACACGCCCGGTCGGCGCTGCCCGATTTTCCGACACGTTGTACCAGCCGCACAGCGTGGGCTTGGCGACACCATCGATGGTGCAGGGCACGAGTATCTGCGGTTCGGTGTCGTCGTCTTCCTGAGGTACCGTGACCTCCGAGCATCCCACCAGCGGCAGGGCGAGCACAAACCCACGAACCATTCTACCGAGTTGTATCACGCCATTCTCTCCGAGGAATCCTGTCGCTGGTCACCCAAAGTGCTGCATCGGCAGCGCCTGCTATCGAATCAGGAACCTACTTGATCCAATGGAGCGGTGCGATGACTGATGTGAGACGAGTGCGCGACTCAGGCCCTGAGCAGCTGTCGCGGGTCGTTCGATTTTCCGAACTCGGCGTGGCCGCGTGGATCAAATGGGATGATGATGTCGTAGCTGAGGCACGTATTGTCTTGGGAAAGGAAATTCCTTCCATGTCCATGATCGGTTGGGACCATTTCACAACACCGAGATTGGGGACGCCACTCCTCGCTTTGACGCTTCCTTGACGGTTCGGCGCGACAGTGAGTGCGCTGTTGTACGAACCGGGAATCGCCCCATTGACCCCAAAGCAGACCGCTGACGGGAAGCCGGGGCTACTACCAAGGAGGTACCATGAAACGTCTCCTCTATCTCTCCCCACTCCTGGCCGGCGCGCTGATGTTTGCGGCGTGCGACACTGACAGTCCCACGGATCTCGATGACTCTCTGTTGGAGCACCGTTGGGGCGGGCCGGGCAAATCGGGACACGTGACAGTGATGACCCGCAACCTGTACATCGGGGCCGACGTGGACCCGATCATCGAAGCCGCGGCGGCGGGACAGCCAGAGCTGATCCCAGGTCTGGTCGACCAGGCTTTTGCCACGATGGTGTACACCAACTACCCCGAACGCGCTGGCGCCATCGCCGACGAGATCGCGGCCGCCGATCCCGATTTGATTGGCGTGCAGGAAGCCTACGTGATCGAGGGTGGCGGCGTGACGTTGGACTTCCTCGGGATTCTCCAGCAGCAGTTGCTGGCTCGGGGGCTGGACTACTACGTCGCCGGCTCGATCCAGAACACGGCCGTGGCAATACCGGGCGGCCAGGTCGGCGTGGTTACCCTGTTGGACTACGATGCGGTGCTGGCCCGGGGTGACGTGAAGACTGGGAATGTTGTGACACAGAACTTCGCCACAGAATTCCCGCCGTTTTCGCTCGGCGGTCAGGAACTGCAGATCTTGCGCGGCTTCGTGGCGGTGGACGCCAAGGTTAACGGTCAGAAGTACCGCTTCGTGAACACCCATCCGGAACCGGGCACCGGACTCGCAGCACAGATCCGGCAGGGTCAGATCGCGGAGTTGATCGCGTACCTGAAGGACGAGAAGCAACCAGTCATCATAGTCGGCGATATGAACACGGACGGCTACAGCCGCGAACCCGGCTACGCTATGCTGGTCGATGCGGGATACGAAGACGCCTGGGTCGAGTACGCCGGTCACCGCAGGCCTGGGTTCACCAGCAGTCATGCGGCCGATCTGTCGAACGAGACCGTCGACTTCTATCACCGTATCGATCTCATTCTAGCTTCGCGTCTTGAGTGGGCCCGAGTCGACATCGTTGGCGACGAGGTGGGCGACCGGTTTCTGTCATCCGGAGGCTACTACCTGTGGCCTTCGGATCACGCTGGGGTGGTGGGAAAGCTCCTCGTGCCCTCACGGCGGCACTTCGCGCGGTCTGATTGGCGCGATGACCAGCGGCGGCGAGTGGGGCCGCGCTATAGGTGAAGTCGGATGGGACGGGATTCGTCCCCACTACAGCGCCATCAAGGACGCCGGGCCACGGGTCTGGCGTCCTTTGACATTGCAACATCAAAAACACAACAGATTGTGAATAGACGGACCAAATTGTGATTTGATATATTAATTGAGAGTCAATCATATTGATTTGTTAATGGACATCTATATGATATATAGATCACTATATATTGTTTTCAGATGATTATATTTTACACATATCAAGTTATCTGATACACAATCGATCTATCCTGATCTTTTTCAGGCCATCGGTTATTGAGAGAGGATCGCGGGCGGCTTCCGAGCCAACCCCGACGTATTCCCGGATCCCGTGGTGACGGCGGACCAACTCGAGGCGCAGCGCGCCGAGTTCCTCGAGGCCAGAAAGCGGGCAGACGAGGCTCGGGCTGCCGCAAAGCAGGCGACCAAGCACAAGAAGGAAGTGCTCCAGCGATACAAGTCGACGCTACGCGACGCATTGAGATATGCCGAGTCCGTGACCAGTTCCGACAATCGCAAGCTCTCCTTGATTGGTTGGGGAGCGCGGCGGACCGGCAAGCGGCTCCAGGCACCGGGCCAGGTGGCCGACCTGAGAATAGAACGAGAGGGACCGGGCTGGATCGAGCTGTCGTGGGACGCGCCGCCCAAGGAGACCGGTACCGGGAGGGTGAGATTCTACGAGGTCCAACGCTCACAATTCGGCAAGGACGAGTGGACGGTCGCCGCCGGCAGCGCAGACACCTCCGTCCGCTTGGACAACCAAGAACGTGGTGTGGAGTGGGAATACCGGGTAATCGCCGCAAACAAGGTCGGCCGCGGCATGGAGAGCAACGTCGTTAGAGCAGTATTGTGAGTATCGGAGCCTACGGGGATGGCGAAGGGGTGAACCCCACGCTCGGCTGCCGTCCCTGAAGGAACACACGCCGCTGTAAGCGGCTGCGGTGGGCCGAGTGACGAGTTTACTCGTTCGCCCTATGCCCCCTACCGCCTGATCCTCTGCAACACCGCAATCCCATTCGTGTTCTCCGGATTCAGCTCCACCGACTGCTCGTAGTTTACGATCGCGCGAGCCGTATCCCCTGCCGCCAGGTAAGCCTCGCCCAAGCTGTCATACGGGTTCGAGGCGTCGGGATACTCGGCCACGTTCAGCTCGAAAACGACGATCGCGTCCTCGATGCTACCGGCACCCAGCAGCCGGTACCCTAGGCTATTGAGCAGAAACTCATCGAATGCCTCGGGCGGTTGTGTGGCTTTCAATCGATGGTATTCGGCTATAGCAGCATCGATTCCCTGTTCGTGGTACGTGCGCACCAACCCCTCACGCACGGCTCGCGTGGGAGAATCGTATGCCTCGTAGTCGAGCCAAGCGGCGGCCGCATGCTCGTCGCCGACAGTGGCTGCCAACAGCGACTTCAGAATCGAGTGACCGTTTTCGCTATTGGTGAACCACACCACGCCTACATCGTGCTCGGGATACGTGATGGTGTACGCCTTGTACCCGGTGTTGTCACCCCAATGCCAGAATGCTCGGCCGTCCGCGTTGTCTTGCAGTCCTATTCCCAATCCCCAGGTGACATTGGAGTCGACGTCTATTTGAGGCGTGAGCATCGCGACGGCCGTTGAATCACGCAAGGCGGTCCCGTTCATCAAAGCCATCACGAATCGGGCGTAGTCCGGCGCGGTCGTGTGCAGCGACGCGGCCGCATTGCCCCTGCCACGACTCGGCTTGTTCTTGCGCAACACTGCCCCGTCCGACCCGTGAGGCATCGCTACAACTTCCTCATACTCGTCTTGCCACAGATAGCTACTGCCGGTCATGCCCAGTGGCTCGAACACGAGTCTACGAGCGAGCTGTTCGAGCGGTTCGCCGGTCAGGTCCATCACGGCCAGCTGGAGATACACGAACCCCTCGCCCGAGTAGCTGAACTCGGTACCGGGATCTCGGTCTATCGTGAGTTGGCCGCCCCTCGGACGCCAATTGGGAAACCCGGGACTGTGCGTCATCACCATGCGCGGCGTAATGAGCCTGTAGCGCTCGTCGTGCGTTATGGCGTCGTACTCGAAGTAGTCCGCGATGGGAGTGTCGAGGTCCAGCACTCCCTGATCCACCAGCTGCAACACCGCATAGGCGAAGACCGGCTTGCTGAGCGACGCTGCCTCGAATACGGTGTTTGCCTCCACCGGTTCTCGCGTCTCCTGGTTCCTCACGCCGAACCCACGTGCCCAGACGAGTCCCGTGTCGGCCGTGATAGCGATGGACATCCCAGTGACATCACCACTGTCCATCAAGATCGGGATTATGGAGTCGAGTTCGGCCAATGCCTCGACTGATGTCAGTTGGTCCAGCCGATCAGGTGTTTGGTTCGCTGACCCACATGCCAGGGCAGCTGCAAGCGCCAGTGATATCCCGAGCGACTGATACGGACGCGAGTACTTCATGACAGTTTCCATGCTTGGGGTTAGTTACCAGTATATTGACGGTCCGAACCGCGGCACGGTTTCAGGCACCGAGTCAGCACGCACGTTTTGCGGTTCGTGAACGGCCGGTGCCGGCCAAGCGTCCAACGTATACGCGCACTACACAGGGGCCCAATAGAGCGATGGATGACGGAAACATGACCTTTGCATGCCGCCGTATGACAGCCGGCGCCCTCGCGAGCTTGACCCTGCTTCTTACCGCGTGTGGCGGGAACGATGCCAACGATCGCGTCGTGAGGAGAGACAGCTCCGGTGTTACAATCGTCGAGAGCCGTGGACCCGCGTGGCGTGAAAGCAGGGGATGGCACCTCAGCTCCCAGCCAACGCTCGAGATAGGTCAGACCGACGGTCCCCCCGAGTACCAGTTTCACCGGGTGGAGGGCGCCCTTCTGCTCGAGGACGGGAGAGTAGTGGTGGCTGACGCAGGCTCTGGAGAAATACGGTTCTACGGCCGCGACGGGACTTTTCAGAGATCATCAGGCGGCCGCGGGCAGGCCCCCGGCGAGTACCAAGCGATCACGTCCTTGGGCTACGGCCCAGCTGACTCGATCTGGGTGTTCGACTATGGACTGCGGCGCTTCACGGTTCTGACAAGTGACGGGAACCCAACCAGAACACTCACGGTTGGAGGTAACCTGTCTGCGGTGAACGCGATGGGCAGGCTGTCGGACGGGTGGTTTGTTGTGAAAGAGGGATGGTCGAGCGGATTGCACTCCGAGAACCGGCAAGGTCTGGCACGGGAGCCTGTGGCGGTGGTTCGGATCTCTCCCGACGGCAGTTCTCTGGACACGATCGCAACCGTGGCGGGCCGAGAAGTCTTTCTGAGCAGCGAAGACGGCCGGGCCGTGATGAGCGCTCCACTGTTCGGGCGCAACAGCTCGGCGGCAGTAACGGGCGACCGGGTGTTCATAGGCGATCAGGAGATGCTCGAGGTAATGCTGTACGAAGCTGACGGGCGGCTGGACCAGATCGTTCGTGTACCTGGCGTGGACCTGCGACTCACAGGTTCAGAGATCCAGCAGGCCACCGCGAAGCTGCTGGCGGATGAGCCAGTGGAGCGTCGCCCAATGATGCAGGCTCATTACCAACAGATGGACACGCCTCCCGCGAAGCCCGCCTA
>JARRLJ010000266.1:0-4126 GCA_037387025.1 Gemmatimonadales bacterium | reverse complement strand
GCGGCGGTCAGGTTCGCGACCTTCCTGGGCCAGCAGGATTGGTTGTCGGTGGTCACGTTCGACGACCGCGTTCGCACGGTGTTCGGGCCACGACACGCCGGAGACAGCGCGGCCGAGGACGCGATCCGCATGATCGAAGAGGGGCGCACCACCAACCTGTCCGGTGGCTGGCTCAAAGGACGGGAGCACGTACAGTCGCACTTGGTAGACGGCACGAACCGAGTGGTGTTGCTGACAGATGGCTGCGCCAACGAAGGTATCACTGACAACGCCAGCTTGAATCAGCTAGCGCGGGGAGCGATGAGCGATCGGATCAGCACGACTTGTATTGGGTTTGGCGCGCACTTCAACGAGGACCTGCTCAAGGGAATGGGCGATGCCGGGGGCGGGAACTATTGGTACGTGGAAAATGTCGATCAGATGGGCGGCATTTTCGACGAGGAGATTGAGGGACTCGTTGCCCTCGCAGCGCAAAACCTGGAGATATCAGTGCACCTGACCGACCCTCGTGTTGCCGGAGTCTCGTTCCCCCAATCATTTGCGGTCAAACGAAGCGAAGATGGTGCCTACGTCACGACTTTCGGAGACCTGTACGCGACGTCACCTCGCGCGTTGGGAATCATCCTACACGTCGAGAACGTGTCCGAGTTGGGTCAGGCGAAACTAGGTGAAGCGGTCGTGAAGGCCGACCACCTGGTTGAGGAGGGAATCGAACACCGTGTAACCAAGATGCCGGTGATTGCGAACCTCGACGCCAAAGACCATGTGGAGCCCGAGGTCGAAGCGAAGCTGGTGCGGTTCGAGGCAGCTAAAGCGCGTGAAGAAGCCGTGCGTAAGGCCGATGATGGAGACCTGGAGGGAGCAGCTCGCTCGCTGCGCAGTGCGCACGCCATGTTGAGTTCGTTGCCGCAAACCGCCGAGCTGGCAGAAGAAATGGAAGACCTAGAGGAAGAAGCCCAGCGTATGGAAGATGGCGATTACGGCGCACTGGACCGCAAATACCATCTGGCGCGCAGTAGCGGAGTTTATAGTCAACACCGTGGGTACTTGGACAAGATTTCGAGGCGGAAAAAAAGGCGGTAAGAGGCGGGCAGAAGCAGTACGCGGATTGTCGACCTCGACTGCGTGGGGGCGTGGTGGGGACGCTTACCGTCTCTTACCGTCTCCTACCGTCTCTTCCCGTCCCTTTGCCAGCCAGCTCTCTCAACCTCTCCAACAACTTCACCATAGCCCACGTGTCCAGCTCGCAGTAGTCGAGCAAATCACTCCGCAGTGTTTTCGTGTCGTGGACCGACAGTGTCTCGGGTTTGAGCAGCAAGCGGGCTAGCTCGTAGCTCGCAGTTTCACCGTCGGGTATCTCGAGGCTGTCGTAGGTCAATTCCGGCACCAACGCGGGAAGAACGTCCTTGATGCTGAAGCTGCCATGGAAGTCGGGATGATAAACGTGATCTTTGACCACCGTGTGGAGATCGACCAGCCTGTCGTTGATCTCGTTCAGGCCGCCGGCCAGATGTGGCAACGCCTCGGACAGTTCGGTGATGCGATCCCGCTCGAAGCTCGCCCAATACGCTACTACAGAGCGGGCATCGCGACACGCATTGATGAGAGCCAAAGCCAGTTTTTCGCGCGGATCCCGCCCCGGTTCAGCCAGGAACTCATGGTGGACGTAGACCCCCGGCTCGGTTTGCACATGACAACTGAACTGCACCGCCGCCTGTTGCCAAGGTCGGCAACCACGCCACACAGGTATTGCGCAACTGATGGTCTCGAAGTCGAGGAAGGCCAACGGGCTTTCAAACTGCGCCATTGCGTCGCCCAGCTTCGGCCCAACGATCATCTCGTTGTTCAGGACCGCGCGCTTCTGACGTTGCGCGGCTTTGGGGATCTTGACGTCTGCCGGCAGGTCGTGAATTGAATGGAATCCCTGCTGCATCAGCTCCCAAGTCTTCTTCAAGCCGACGCCAGCCAACGAACCCACGTGGTCTCCGCTCATGTCGGGCCAGCAACGGCCGCGGAAGGGACATTCGTGTGCGCCGAAGCACTGCTCCCCGATGGCGATCTCGGGCTCGGGACCGTTGATCAGGTCCAACTGTTGTGCGATCTGATCCGGCACGGAGGACAGCAACGGCTTGATCTTCTCGGTCACGTCTCGCCGCGTGAACAAGTTGCTCAGGTCGGGATAACGACATTCCTTGTTCAGATGCATTACTTGCGAGCTGTGCAAGTCCAGACCGCTCTTGGTCACAACGTGGGTCTGGATCGCTGCGTCAGGTAGGTGCTCTTCCTTCAGACGAGTGGAAGCTTTCACGTCAATCAGGTTGAACCCACCGTTGACCCGCTCGATGATGTCGACGATCACGAAAACATCGTCGGCCAAGAACGAGGCTTCGTAGACCGCTGGCACGCCCCCGTCTATCGCCTCCTGCGTCGCTGCGATCCGCTCGTCCACCGCGGTGTGTGGCAGATCGATCAGGACCCCGCCCGGCACCCGCTCCTGAGCCAGTTTAGACACCGCCTGACCTTGCTCCAGCCGGCCTCGCAGGGCGACACCTGGGACCAACTCCACGGCATCCCGGTCATGCACTTGCCACCAGAGCAGGTTGGGACACTTCCATCCGTTCACTAAGCTTGATGTGGACAAACGGTAGGCCATTTGAGACCCTCCCGGTTGCCGCTACGATAGCCGGCGCCCGGAGGCCGGACAGTAATGTGTGTCACACGGTCCGACCGCGAGGTGGGCCGAACTACTGGACCTCCTTCACCTCCAGGTCCATTTCCGGCAGGCCAACCACGCCCTCGACCCTCTCGACCAGTCGGGCGAGCTCGCCCCAGCACCGCCCATATAGTGTTTGGAGGCGTTGCAGTGCCCCGCCGGCGTCGCTGATGATGTTGATGTTTGCCCGTGGCTTGGTGGGAGCTGCATACTCAGCCACGCTCACCGGGCCGTGAGCGTGCTCGAAGGGGTATGGTGTCTGGTTGAGCCGGCCGCACAAGCGTTGTAGAACGTCGTGAGTCTCACGCACCATACGTTCGGCTTCTTTGTTGAACTCTTCCTTCTCAGCGTACTGCTCGGCTCCCGCGGCAAGAATGGAGAGATGCTGAGCGTTCACGCCCAGGTCGACCAAGTATCGCCAATTCTCCTCCAGCTTCTGCAGTGTCCCGGCGATTGCAGGGTAGTTCCTCAGTGTTGCCTCTTCGTCGGTCAACCGGTCGCTTATTTCGCTGTTGGAGGCCAAGGCAATAGCGGCTTCGACACGCTCCTGGATTGCGGCAAATACGGGTTTCATGGCATCCCGCGCGCGCGCCCGTTCTTGTCCGGTTGACTGCCGGAGGAGAACGAGATCCTTAGTGTCCGCGGTCGACACGCCAAACTTGTCGGGTGAGTACTTTATTCCGGCGGATGAAAACAGGAGCGCGGTTCTGATCTGCTGCTCCTTGTCGAAGACTCGGTCGTAGTGCTCAGCAAGGGAAGCGACTGACTCCTGGAGCGCCCTGGATTTCTCACGTGCCTGCTTCAGCGCGGCAATGCCGGCCTCCACGTCTGCTGTCGCCGCAGGATTCACCGTGCTCGGAGTGATCCCAAAGCCTATTACCGATTCTCCGAACAGGACTCGTGCCGCAGCACGCGCAGATTGCTCGGCGGTAGCGAGCCCGGCAGCTGCATCTTCGGTGGACATCATGGCGAAAGTCGTGGTTCTGTCTCCCAGTTGCGCCTCATAGAAGCTCTTAGTGGCACGTTTGGAGACCTCCTCAAAATCTGGGAACAGGTTCCGGGCAGGTTCAGAGCACTTCATTCGAGGTTCTATTCGAAGGTGCTCTGCGTGCCGCACACGGTCGCCGCCGGAGGGGTGCGTGTCGAATAGCCTGGTACGTCCCTCGAGCATGTTCCGAGTAATCTGAAGGCGCACGTCCTCTGTGCGCTCGATCCGCACAGCGTGCACGTGAGTGAGGGCAGGGAAGTCGTCCGCGAGGCGGCCTTCCGATATCAAGTCGTTCACCTGTGCGCTTGCCGCCTGTCCGGCGAGGTCGAGAACGCCCATGCGAAGATAGGTTGGCCGGAAGCCGCTGCTGCCTACCACCTGCACCTGGTGCTTGTCTGCATTGTACTCCATCTGGCGCGAGAGAT
>JARRLJ010000265.1:0-4128 GCA_037387025.1 Gemmatimonadales bacterium | reverse complement strand
ATGAAGACGTACGGCTCATCGCCGTCATAGGTCTTTGCAGGCTGCTCCAACGTACTTCTCCCCGGTACGTCGATATCAGTCTACTCCACCGGGCCGAATGTCTTAAGTGGCCGAACCCGGGCGTCCTGGGGTCTCTAGAGGGATGTCCGCTTTAGGGAAAATCCTGCCTCGTGCAGCGCACAACGAAAAGCGCACTGACGACCCTAACCTGCCACCAAGCGTTCATCTGAGCCATACAGAGTGGTACTGGCTGTATTCCCTTGATCTAATCTTGCCCGTCCACTCAGGAGGGGGGCGATGAACTGGGAGGCGATTGGTGCGGTGGGCGAGATCGTCGGCGCTGGCGCCGTAGTCGTATCGTTAGTCTCTTTGGCTCGTCAAATCAGATTCAATGCCCGCACAGCGAGATCTCAAGCGCTCCGCACGGCAATCAAGGAGCATCAGAGCTATGCTCTCTTACATCTTCAGCCGGGCATCGCAAGCTTGTTCCGTCGCGGTATGCATTCATTCAGTGCCCTCGATGCCGACGAAAAGGTTCAGTTCAACGCCTACTGGGTGACACAGATCACCTCCCACTTCGTTATTCGAGATCTCTATCTCACCGGAGAGCTACCTAAAGCCGAGTTCGAGATATTCGAGAATGACATCGTGTGCTGTTTGCTCAGTCCCGGGCTACGCGAGTGGTGGTCGCAGGTTGGCCACTCCTATCTCACTTGGGGTGAGTATCTGAATCCGCTGATTATGAAGTGGGACGGAGTGAAGCAGCCTTATACTGAAACGTTCCCACACCTAGCGGAAAGGTGAGGCCGTAGCTCGTTCAAACTTCCGTTTCTAGCCGCATTTGCGGGCTTTAGGGAGCTCCCCCATGTCCGTTGTTGAGCGCATTCCAGCCTCTCGCACGGTACGAGCAACCATCAAACTTCAGGATGCCTCCCGGAGCACCGAGTTACCGTAATCGTAGAAACGACGGTCGTAGAAGTAGTGGCCGTGGTTCTCCCAGAACCATCGCAGTCCTGGAAGCCCCAGTGCCTGCTTTAGGAGGCGCATCCTGGATTCAAAGTACTCGGTATCAACCGTTCCATCTTTGTAGAGCAGGTAGGCGAGTTCCAGACTGTAGAAGACCTGCGTCGCGTGTCCGTGAAATCGAACGTAGTCCTCCGAGTCGTAGTCCCACTCATCAGCTTTCCCGTTCAAGTAAGCTGGGAGCACCTCGATGGCCTGCATGTGCGACTGATGGACCGCTGCATTGCTAGCGATGTACGCCGCGTAGGCGGACGATTGAACCGACTTGGTGTTCTGCTGAATCTGCCGAGCCAGATATATCAGCGTTGCGACCACAGCAACTGCGGCAACAACGCTACCGATGCCGCCGAAAAGTTCTCCCCATGCTCCCAGTACCTGGATGTCCATAGCGCCTCCCGTCAGACTCTTTCACGGCGATGTTATCGGGATCTCCGGGCGGCCGGAATTGGCCGAACTCGGAAGTCGCTGAAGCGATAAACGTCCAGGTTCGGGTGCCCCAAACCGGACATTTTGACGCGTCGCAGCAAAACTTCCGGAGACGACCCGCTCCGGACCTTCGCCAAAGCAATGATCTGGGATAGCCTCTAACCATCAACTGGGGAGAGAAAACAATGGATCTCATGTCCACCGCCCAGCTCTTGGGCAATTTTGGTGAGTTTCTTGGGGCAATCGCAGTAGTCGCAACCCTTGGTTACTTGAGCCGTCAGATTCGCTCCAGCAACAAGGCCCAGAGAACTGCAACTCAACACGACATACTCACCGAGTTCCGTTCTGACATGCGTTGCGTGCTCACGGACGACGAGCTGTATGAGGGGTTTCGTCGTTTCTCGCTGGGGGAAGATATGGATCGAGCAGCTCGTTTCAAGGTGTCGCTGCACATTGGCAACGAGTTCCGAATCTACGAAGAGCTGTATCTCGCCTACCTCGACGGCAACGTCTCCGAGGACCTATGGTCCGCCCGCATGCGAACCCTGCAAACCTTCTATCTCAGCCGTCCACTAACCCAGCGGTGGTGGAGGAATACTGGCACCACTGTCGCCTCAAAACCGTTCGCAGACCTTGTGGAAGGACTCATCGGCGAGGCGACAGATCAACCAGCTTAGATTGGGAGAACTAAGAATGTCTGAAGGTGGCCGGGAATGCCCGTTTTCAAGGCCCGTCCTGGACGTCCGAGTTGGAGCGCATTCCTGCCTCGTGCAGCGCACAACGGAACGGGAAAGATCGACCCATACACGTCATTCACTCGGATTGGTAATCTCAAATCCTTTGCTGGGAGGAGAGCACCGTGGATCGAGTGAATCAGTGGCTCACGCTAGCTGCGAATATAGGGGTATTTGCGGGCATCGTCTTCCTCGTATTCGAGATACAGCAGAACACTGCCCAGATGCGTGCTGAAGCAGCCTACTCGATTCATGAGGACGCACAGCGCCTGAACGAAGCGATTTATCAAGACGCAGACTTTACCGATCTAATCATGCGCGCCGAGCAGTCATTTGCGTCTCTGGATGCAAATGAACAGCGGCGTGCACAAGCATATTTCTTTAGCCAGCTAAATCTTGCGGATTTCATAATGGGTTTGCGAGAGGAAGGAATATCTGACGTTTCGTACGGATTTGTAGATCTTAGGCTTAAGGAATTTAGATCAATGCCTGGGCGGAAGGAATTTATCAAATCTAGATTGAAACCATTGAACGCTGGCGATCACAACTTTCGATCGGATGAGCTTTATCGGCAACTCGTGTCCGATTAGTCGAGGGGCGCTGAGGATACTGGCCGTCGAATGACTCCAACGCATCCAGATGCCGCTTCCAAAACCGCTGCTTCTTCGTGAGCCCCATGATCTACTCCATCCAACGGAGTAGGCATCTTCAGAAACCCACCACCTCGATCAACACGTCGTTCGCTGAGCGCTTACAAATGTCTCACAGTTAACCTGCTGTATTTCCTACGGATTTATTGATCGAAGCTACCGTATACTGTATATTTATACAGTATCTCAAGGAAGAGCACACATGCAAGCACGAGCCGATTCCATGGCCTCGGGCCAAGCCGTTCTTACGGCAGATGATGGCCCCGACAACGTCACCGCACCGCCGAAACTACCGCCCAGCGTGCTCCCCATCGAATCCCTCGAGCGGGAGATGGTCACGCTGAACACCAGAATGGTGGCGGACGAGTACGGCATGCTGGCACTGATCCGCGAATTCGACGAGCGCGGCGGCTGGCTGAAATGGGGATCGACCAACTGTGCCGAATGGCTTCACTGGCGTCTGGACCTGTCGCTCAGCGCGGCGCGCGAGAAGGTCCGAGTGGCCCATGCGCTCAAATCGCTCCCCGAAATCTCGAAAGCGTTCCGGCGAGGCGCCCTCTCGTACTCCAAGGTCCGCGCGCTCACACGCGTCGCCAATCGGGCCAACGAGCTCGATCTCCTGGCGTTCGCCATGACCGTCTCCGCCGCGGTGGTCGAACAGCATTGCCAGCAGCTGCGCAACGTGCAGCCGGATGCCACCGCAGTTGCGCGCGGCGCCTATCAGAACCGCTACCTGAGTGCCAGCCGCAACCGGTCTCGTAGCACCATGACTATCACCATGGAGGTGCCCCTGGAGGATGGAGAAATGGTGCTCAACACACTGGACCGCGTGTTGTCCGAGCAGCCGAACACGGCCGATGCCAGCAGCTCTTACCGTGTCAGACTGGCGGACGCTCTGCTCGATCTCTGCAGGGATCGGTTGGCAGGTGGTGTGTCCACTGGCGATAAGGACGCCCTCCGCGGAGGGGTCGCGGGATCGGATGACCGGATCGCCAGACCGAGATCGGGCGCCGATCTGTACCAGGTGATGGTGCACGTGGATCGGAGCGCGCTGGATGAAGACCCCAAACCCGACGCGAGATCGGATCTGCCGGTGGAAACCGTGCGGCGATTGACCTGCGACGGTGCCCTGGTGCCGATTCAGAGCGACGGGAATGGCATCCCTACCCACATCGGCCGCAAGCAGCGCACGGTGTCGACATCGTTGAAAGCGGGCGTTGCTGGCCAGAGACCGACAATGCCGTTTTCCCGGCTGTGCGCATACGCGCTTTGTGGACGCACACCATGTGCAGCAC
>JARRLJ010000264.1:4162-5700 GCA_037387025.1 Gemmatimonadales bacterium | reverse complement strand
CTCGGGGTCGTGACACTGGAGGGCAAAAGTACCGGATGACAGAACGCGGCCAGCCATCTCTTCCGGCCGTTCTGTCGCCTCTGGCTCGGTATAATCCACCATCAGCGCCCCATCGATATACGTACGTATCGTCTCACCCTGCACGACGATGCGATAGTTGAACCACTCATCGTCTCTTACGGGCGTTTTCCAGATGTTGCGTATGCCATAGATGCTACCAGTGAGCTTGTGCTCGACGTACGCACCTGGTTCAACGTTGGGAGATGAATTGATTACCTGGGCCTCGTATCCTTTGCTCGGCCAGCCGGAATCCTGGTATTCCGTGTGAAAGAAGATGCCTGAGTTCGAGCCGGGCGTGGTCTTTACATCCGCCGTAAACTCGAAATTCTTGAAATCGTGATCGTTCAGATCGCCGACGTAGAAGAGGTGGGAACGAGGTCCTCTGGTTACCAGTGCGCCGTCTTCGATCTGCCAAGAATCAGTGTTCTCCGAAGCTCGCCAACCCTCCATAGTTTCCCCGTCGAACAGGGAGATCCAGCCGTCCGAACTGCAGCCGGTTAGCAGAAACAGAACAGAGATCGCCGGAAACATGAGTAGCTGTTTCATAGTGTCACCATTGGCTCCGAGTACGTTCGTGGGCGTGTGCATGATGCGCGGCGGTCGCCGGCGTGGAGGTCGGGCGAGTGTTTCTTGCAACGAGGGGTACGTCGAGAGGAAGGGGTGAGTGAAGCGGAGCGGAACCGAGTCGACTCGCAGTGAGGTGAGTATGAAGGTATTGCGTATTACGTGGCTCGTACCGGCCACCCTGGTCTTGCTGTCAACCATGGCGCACGGCCAGGACCAGAGCGCCCAGCGACACGAAGGGTTCTGGGTGGGATTCGGGCTGGGCGGCGGTTGGAACACGAACACGGACCTCGTGGGAGGTGGGCGAGGCGGGCTCGACGTCTATGTTCGGTTGGGCGGCACCGTCAGCCAGCGGCTGCTGCTGGGTGGGGAAGCCTTGGCGTGGGCGCAAGTAGAGAACACCACGAGTCTCGTCCGGGCCAACACCACGTTCTCGGCGATGTTCTATCCGTTCCGGACCGGCGGTCTCTACCTCAAGGGCGGTCTCGGCCTCGCACATGTCGAATCCGCATTCGTTGTCGGTCCCGCCACCGGCACCAGTTCGATCACGGGCTTCGGCTCCACGTGGGGACTGGGCTACGACGTCAGGCTAGGCAACAATCTATACCTCACGCCCAACATCGATCTTCTGGTTCAAACATTTGACGCGTACGGCACGGAGACTACGGAATCGATCGCGGTCTTCACACTGGGCCTCGTCTGGCACTGAGGCGACCACTCATAGGAGTTCGGGTTGCTGGTGCGACGCGTCATTGTCGAGCAGACCCCGTTCTACCAACCCTTCGCGCAGCCTGGCGGCTGCGGTGAAGTGTATGACGTCGAACCCGAGTGTCTTGGCTGCTTCGACGTTGGGTAGGTGATCGTCTATGAACACGACTTCCGACGCGCGGAGGCCGTGCTGTTGCAGGAGAAAC
>JARRLJ010000264.1:0-4133 GCA_037387025.1 Gemmatimonadales bacterium | reverse complement strand
CCGGGCGATATCGAAGGTCTCGGCACCCCAATTCGAGAGCGCGTAAATCGGGACTCCTCGCTGATGGAGCTCTCGCAGAACCTGGATTGAGTCCTCCATCGGCCGGACCATCTCCGTGAAGCGGTCAAACCAGGCCCTAATGAGAGACGCCTTGTCGGGGAAGCGAGAGACGAGTTCAGCGATGCCTTCCCGAAACGGTCGGCCGGCATCTTGCTTGGCGTTCCACTCGGGTGTGCAGATGGTGCTGAGGAATTCCTCAACTGCTGCTTCGTCGGGAAGCAGCTTGTGATAGAGGAGTCGGGGATCCCAGTGGATGAGGACGCCACCTAGATCGAAGACAACGGCGTTGAGCGATGCCACCGTTAGGCCGCCCCGAGCAGTGAGCGCGCCCACTCGGCATGGGCCTGGGTAGAATATCCAAAACCTGCTACCACCAAGAGGTCCCTCCAGTCAACCTGAGCAAGCAGAACCATTTTCAATAGCTTTGCCAGGTCGCCCTCGCTGGCCCGAAGCGCGGCAAATCGGATCCGCTCTAATCCTACCGGATCTGGAGAATGGATCAGCGGCAGATTCTCGGCGCACTCCTCCTCCAATAGTTGCCTGGCTTCATCGATATCAGACGCAGAGAAGAGGCGCCCCACTAGATCTTCAGTCGTGGGTGACAAGTGAACCATCGGAGTGAGGTTACCTATGGCGTGGTGCTGGCGCAAACGTGACGGTCGTTCACCAAACTACCAGACGGACACAACGCGGCTGTGTTTGTGATACGTCGTTCTCCTCGAATGCTTCGACCGCAAGAGAATACGCCTGATACAGGGAGTATACTATGACCCGATTCCACGGCTGGGCGGCGGGGTGGACCCTTACCGCCGCTTACCGCCTCTGTCCGCCCCTTACCGCCCCTTCTTCCCGTCCCTTCCCTTCTCTTCTACCGCTCCCGTCTCCCGTCTCTCGTCTCCCGTCTCTCGTCTCCCCTTCCTACGCCAAGTACATCGACTTGAGCGCACCGATTCTACCCGCGATGCTAATGGCATTGCTGCACCGAGCGGTGCACTCAGCGCAGGAGCCACAAGCAGAGAGGCTCTGACGTGCCGGAATCTCGTCCAGCGTCATTCGGGCATGAGTGAAATTGGAGTATTGAGCCGCGTACATGTAAGTGCGCATCAGCGTCGGCACATCGACACCCTTCGGGCAGGTGGGAACGCACTCGTTGCACTGCTGGCAGAACTGCAGCATGCCCTGGAGATCTCTCTGCCCCAGAAAACTCCGCTCCTCAGCTGTGTAGGAGAGATCGGACACCACCGACCAGTTCAGATCGAGCTGATCGAACGTGGTCACTCCGGGGATGATCGTGGTGACTTCATCATGGTTCAGTATCCACTTGAGCATGGCGGTCTTGTTGAAGTCCGGCGTACTCGGATCGGAAGCGGGCCCTCTCCGCCCCCCTCCCAATGCCTTCATGCCGACGATTCCCACGCCCTTGCTTGTCGCATTCGTCATTGCCGCGAGTAGCTCTTGGTTCTGCGCCATCGTCACATTGAACCCGACTAGAGCTACCGACCAGAAGTCGCCCTTCGCCATTTCGTTGAGCACCTCCGCCTGTCCCGAATGCGTCGAAATCCCGGGCCAGCGTATCTTGCCCTGTTGCTGCAGCTCCGCAAAATATTCGCCCGCTATTTCATCGTTCACACCAGCAGCGTTCGACTGCCCGTGGTAGTAGAGAATATCGACGTAGTCCGTTTGCAGCCGTCTCAGGCAACCTTCAAAGGCCCGTTCCAACCCACTCCTCAATCGAGAACGCTCGACTCTGCGCGTGCTCGACCCGATCTTGGTGGATAGGCAAATCTCGTCTCGATTCCCCCGCTCCTTCATGAACGTGCCGAGCACTTCCTCGCTCCTACCGCGCAGATATACCTCTGCGGTATCGAAGTGGCGGATGCCGATGTCGTAGGCGCGATGATAGAGATCCGGCGAATCGCTGTTCATGGCACCGATGCTGATGACGGGCAGCTCGATTCCGGTTCTCCCCAGGGTGCGTTGAATCGGTTGCGCAGAAGCCTGTTGCTTCGGTTGTGCCACCGCCAACTGCGGCGTCGCGCCGGCGAGTCCTATCGAAGCAATCCCCGCTACGCTGTTGGACAAGAACGCTCTTCGCGATTGTGGCTGCTGCTCGATCGTCATGATTCAGGATCCTCCAGAGAGATCGGGTGCGCTCAATACAAAACAAATTATGTCATCGTGATAGCGGCGTCATTTGCAGAACACGCCAATGTGTTGGGTGAACACGCCATGGCGAAGGGAAAACGCGCCCGTTGCCGTCCAATGTTGTGCTGTTGTAATGAATTCCGCGTTAGCAATCTCTAAGACAATCTTCATCGAACGATTAGCATAGGCCCATGCCCTTCGCGCTAAGTTTGGCGTGATTGCACGTTGGCAATATCCTCGACAACAACTGATCCCAAGGCGCAACGGCAGCAATGAAACGCAGGGAGTTCATCAAGCGCACGGGCCCGGCGGTAGCTCTGGCCGCAGTGACCGGAACGACGGGCCTCGTGTTCCACAATCGCGACACGACGCGGCGCAGCACCGTGGTCGCAAAGACCGCCGATTTCGAAGTCCCACCCGACCCTTCGCTGCCGATACTGAGTTCGTCCACCAATTCCAATCCCGTTACAGCGTTGCGCGCCGCGCTAGATGCGATAGGGGGAATCGAGCGCTTCATCAACGCTGACGAGACGGTGGTGGTGAAACCCAACGTCGGTTGGGACAGAACACCCGCTCAAGGGGCGGACACCAATCCGGTGCTCGTGAGCGAGATGGTTCGGCTGTGCCTGGCAGCGGGAGCCGCGCGGGTGGTCGTGAGCGATGTCAGCTGCAACGACCCGCGACGCAGCTTCCTGCGGTCGGGCATCAGAGAGGCCGCTGAAGTGGCGGGTGCCCGTGTGATACTCCCCAGCCCGGAAGACTTCGTGGAGGTCGATCTCGGCGGCGTGGTCCTCAAGCAGTGGCCGGTGCTGCGCCACTTCATCGAGGCGGATCGCTTCATCAACATGCCTATTGTCAAGCAACATTCGTTGACCCGATGCACCGTGGGGATGAAGAACCTGTACGGTATACTGGGTGGGCGCCGCAATCGGTTACACCAGGAGATAGACCAGTCGATAACCGACCTCGCGGCCTTTGTGCGGCCAACACTGACGGTAGTGGATGCGACGCGCGTCATGTTCCGCGGTGGTCCGCAGGGCGGGTCGCTCGATGACGTATCGATCGAGGACACCGTGATGTGCTCCACGAACCTGGTTGCGGCAGACGCGCGAGCGGTGGAGTTGCTGGGTTTGAGCGGCCGACAGGTGGGTCACATCGAATTGGCCGCGCGGTCGGGGCTGGGGTCGCTCGATTACCGCAACTCCGGGTACAGAGAGATAGTCTGATGGCGGTGCGGGCGGCATGACCATTCAAGGGGTCAGGAACCTGCGCCGAACGTCTCAGGTTCTGTTCTTTCTCGTATTCTTCTGGTTGATCCTCAAGACCACATTCGAAGTCGACTTCGATCCGTCACAAGCATCTGAAATACGGCTGCCGTATCCGGTCTCGATCGCGCTCCAGTTCGATCCGCTCGCCGGGTTGATGACTCTGTTGGCCAGTGGAACCCTCTATAAAGGAATACTCTGGTCGTTACTCATCCTGATACCCACCATCTTTATGGGCCGGTTCTTTTGCGGGTGGGTATGTCCGCTGGGCAGCCTCAATCACTGGTTATCTGCCTTTCGCTCCGAACGCATGTCGCGACGCGGCAAGAAGCTGCTGGAGTCCAATCGTTACAAGAAGTATCAGCGCATCAAGTACTACGTGCTGTTCTTCTGCTTGGGAGCAGCGATATTCGGCAGTCTGCAGGCCGGCTTGCTGGATCCGCTCCCGCTGCTGGCGCGTTCGATCGGGACGGCGGTATTACCGACGCTGCACAGTGCGGCACTGGCGTTGGCCTCCTTTGCCACCGGTACCGGAATCGCACCGATAGCGGTCGTCGGTCAGGGTCTGTACGATCTGCTCTCCGTGACACTGCTACCGTTCCGGCAACCACATTTCCACGGCGTCGTATTGATCGGCTTCGTCTTCCTTGCCATTCTGGTGCT
>JARRLJ010000263.1:0-4142 GCA_037387025.1 Gemmatimonadales bacterium | reverse complement strand
TGTCGCCGATGACCCCTGCCTGGGCGGCGACACGGGCACGCTTGCCCACCGTCAGATGGCCGGCCAATCCGGCCTGCCCGGCCAACATGACCCCGCCTTCCACCACCGTGCTGCCGGCCAAACCGACCTGCGCCATGATCAGGCAGCGCTCTCCTATTCGTACATTGTGCGCAACCTGCACTAGGTTGTCGATCTTCGTTCCTTTGGCCACCACAGTATCACCGATACTGCCTCGATCAACGGTTGTGTTTGAGCCGATCTCGACGTCGTCCCCTATGTAGCATCCTCCGACATGCCGTCTGTGTACGGGCCCGTCAGCAGTCGGATCGAATGCATACCCAGACGTTCCTAAACGAGAACCAGGCTTGAGCACGACTCTGCTGCCTATTCGCGCAGCCCCGCACACCAGAGCATGCGAGCCGACCCGACAGTGATCGCCGAGCACCGCACCTGACTCGATCACGGCCTGTGGCCCAATTATGCACTCCTGGCCCAGGATGACATCATCACCCAGAACTGCTTGTGGTGAGACCGCGATTCTTCCCTTCCAGCGAACCCCGCGTCCGATCGTTGCGGTAGGGTGAACGCCCCAGACGACCTCCGGCTTCGGGTAAAGTGCGGCTACGGCCAACGCGAGCGCCTGGTAAGCATCTTCAACCACTATACGAGTCGCGGGTCCGGCAGCCACGTCTTCGAACCCCGACGTGACCAATACCGCACCCGCGTTGCTGCGCCGAAAGTAGGAGAGATATCTAGCCGACGCAAGAAAAGACAAATCGTGGGGACCCGCCTGTTCGAGCGATGCGGTCCCCGCGATCATGGTCTCCGTGGTGCCGACCAGCCTGCCACCTACCAGGTCGGCGATTTCACCGGCTGTAAGCTTCACGTCCGGCTGCACTAGCCGGTTACGGACTCCCGCTGCTTTGGACCCGCTGCACCACTAGCTGTGTGAGATTCAATGCCGGATCGGCTGACACTATGCTCGTTGTCGGGCTGGCAACATCGAATATCACGGCAATATTGCGCTCGGCGCGAATACCGTCGATGACCGTCTGAATCCGCTGCTGCAGTGGTGCCACCAGCTCCTGTTCTCTCTGCGACGCACGCGTCTGCAGCTCCTGCTGTCTCGTCTGCCCGCGTTGCTGCATGGCCTGCAACTCGGACAGCTTCTCGTCGCGTGCCGTCGGACTCAACAGTACCGACGACTGATCGAACGCTGCCGCCGCCGAATCCAATTCCTGGCGCATTTGATTGATCTCAGCCTCATAGGTCAGTAGTTCCGCCCTCAGAATAGAATCTGCCGCTGCGAATCCCGGTGTCTGCCGCAGAATTATGTCTGAATTCACGTACGCTATCGTCGATCCGCCACCCTGCACCGTCCAATCGCTTACGTCTGCCGGGAGCGCTGCTATCCCAACTACTGCCAGTAGCACTACAGCAACCATTGCCCAACGGGCCATCTTACTCTCAAGTCGCATTGTTGATTGCCCTTACCTATGTGTGTGTCAGAAGATGTTCCCCAATCTAAAGTGGAACTTCCAGCCGGGATCACTGTTTCCGAACTGGTCTACCCGGTCAAAGCCGTATGCGTAATCGATCCCTATGGGACCAAGTGGTGACAAGAGGCTAACGCTAACCCCCGCACCGCGGAAAATGCGCGTTGGGTTGTAGTCTCGGGGGTGCGCCCAGACGTTTCCGGCGTCCACAAACAGCGCGAGATAGAGCGCTTGACTCAGTCGCATGCCGATCTCGGTTGTCATCGCGTGGTACGCGCCACCGAAGGCATCCACTGTGTTGGCCCTCAAACTCGAAGCGGAGGGATCGTATCCCTTCGGTGTGATTGAAAACTCCTCATAACCGCGCAACGGAATCCCGAATTGGGTCCCGCCCATCGAAAACAACTGTCGGAAATGCGGCCCCGCATCACCCCATAGGAACCCCATCTGTCCTGATATGCCCAACACGAACTGGACGCCGGCACCCCCCAGTCCCACACCACCTCCGAGCTGCCCTATAGGCACATACCAGCGGCCCTCAAAAGTGGCCCTTCGAAAGTTGCCGCTGCCACCCAGCGGCCCCCCGGTCTGGCTCAACGAGATACGATGGAGCGTACCACCGGTAGGAAACGGCAAGCCAATTCTCCGGTCCCGAACCAGCGTGAGTCCTACCTGCGATAGTGTGCAGTTCCGGCACCTGAACCGAGACGAGAGTGTCGACGACTCGTAGTTACTCTGTTCCACGGTGTAAGATGTGAGAAGTCGGGTATACCTAGAGCCAAGCACTGGGAATCCCAACTGAAACGATCCTCCACGTGACCTGATGCGCCCCAAGTCAGCAACAGTGTATCGGAGTCTCGAGTTGTGCAACGATATCGTTCCCGAAATCAAGCTTCCACGGATGGAGGGGTCCGTGTAGGAGATACTGAGATCGTTAACGTTTCGTCCAAACTGCCACTGGAACTGCACCCGCTTTCCCCGACCGAACAGGTTGGGTTCTTCGAGGCCAATGAAGCCTCCCACACCCACACCCTGTCCGACTGTCGCTCCGAAGTTAACGTTGCCTGTATGCCGTTCCTGCACCGTGAATATCAGATCGATGTCACCCTGCTGGTTTGCCTGCTGAGTGGTCGGAACCGGTAGGGGCTGTTCGAAAAACCCTAGATTCGAGATGTTTTGGTAGGACTGTATCAGCGCGTTCTGACGAAATACGTCGCCCGGTACCACGACTACTTGCCGCCTAACTACGTCTTCGTGAGTAACTGAGTTGCCGCGAATGATAACCTTATTGACGATCGCCGGTGACCCCTCTATGATCTGCCACCGCAGATCCACTGTGTTCTTTCCTTCGGGTGACGTATGTCTCGTTACAGTTGGTGTGACTTGCGCGTAGATGTAACCCTCGTTCGCGTACAGCTCCTGCACTTGCCCTATGGCCTCGTCCCAGGCCCCCTGGTCAAAAACGGCCGGACCTTCCCGCGTCCCACCAAGTCCCAGAAATCCCGTGGGTCGATCGCCGAATGGATACAGCGCTTCCAGCACTGTGTTGCTGAAGTACCGATTGCCCACGACCTCGAAACTGCCTACTTCGTACTGATCGCCTTCTCTTATCCTTAGCCTCAGCTTTCCCTTTCCGGTGGATTCGTTGATCTCGAGACTATCTCCGAGGATCTGAAAATCAATGAATCCCTCCGATCCGTAGAACTCGGGCAACCTCTCACGCTTGTCTCGGTCGATCTCTTCTTCGCTGTACTCTCCGTCCTTCCACCACCAGAAGCCCTCCGTACCCGTGCCCATATGCGAGGCCACTTCGCGATCGTCGAACTGTTCGTTGTCCTCCACTATGATCTGGCTGAGAGCCACACGACGACCTTCCCTGACATCGAAGACCACAGCGACCGTACCATCTCCCTGAGGTACTTCACGCAAGGTCACTTCGGAATCGTAGAAGCCTTGTTCGGAGTACAGGGAATCGATACTGGCTCGTGATCTGGCAGCCACCTGCGGATCGTATGGACGTCCCTCGAGCAAGTCGACGCGGCCCCGAACCCTGCGTTCACTGAGGCGTTCCGGTCCCCTGACGGACCACCGGGCTAGCATCGGTCTCTCGGTGATCTCTATCATGAGCAACTGACGTCCCGCGACCGCGGTCTGGAAGAACTGTACCTCGGAGACCTGTCCCGAGTAGTACAGTAGCTCCAGGGCGGTTTGCAGATCCTGCACACAGATTCTCTCGCCCGTCGGAAGGCCGGCAGTTGCCAAGACCGTCGCGCGAGTGAGTCGCTCAATACCGGTCACAGCGATGCTGTCGACTCCGGGGATGCACCCTTGCAGCCCTTGCTGCGCACTAGCCGCGGACGCAGCAGCCATGGCTAGAGACCCGGCGACCACAATCGACTTCATCTCACGCCTTGCTACGTGACAGCGCTCGGAACGTCAACCGATCTCCTTCCGGATCCACGTCTACCTCAATCTCTTCGCCTGCGGAGAACTCGCCCATTAGGATCTTGTCGGACAGCGGGTCTTCGATGTACCGCTGGATGGCGCGCTTCAGAGGGCGTGCCCCGAAATGCTCGTCATACCCATGGTCCACGAGGAACGCCGTGGCGGCTTCAGTCCGCACTAGCGTGAGCCCCTCGTCCGACA
>JARRLJ010000262.1:0-4944 GCA_037387025.1 Gemmatimonadales bacterium | reverse complement strand
TCGTGCTGGCTATGGCAGAGTTGATGCCGATCACATCGCCCCTGACGTTGACAAGCGGGCCACCCGAGTTGCCGCGGTTTATCGCGGCGTCAGTCTGAATGAAGTCCTGAATGCTCCAGTTACTCCTGGGTAGTCCGCCAAGCAACCGCCCTCGCGCGCTGACGATGCCAGCGGTTACGGTGAAGGAAAATGCCGTGTCAAGCGGAGTACCAATCGCCAGCACCCACTGGCCCACAGCCACTTCGTCCGAGTTTCCAAGTCGCACCGAGGAGAGGTTGTCGGCGTCGATCTTGATTACAGCCACATCCGTGTCGGGATCCCTTCCCACAACTTCTGCTTGGAACTGCCTGTTGTCGAACAATCTCACGTCCACGCGGGTCGCGTTCTCAACCACGTGATTGTTGGTGAGGATGTAACCGTCGTCCGAGATCAGGAAACCACTCCCGCCACCCTGCCGCGGTTCGGGGTCCTGCTGGAACGGGAACATCCTTTCAAATGGTGACTGCTGTTGTGTGTGGTACGGTTGGATGTCCACCTGGATGTACACCACGGCTGGCCGTACCGTCTCTACAACCGAGGTGAAAGCGTTTCCCAATTCCGCCAAAGGGCGGGCAGCCGGGATTTCCGTATCTTGCGGTGGCTGTTCCCGCAGGAATTCTGCGGATCTGATCGGTTGAGCGTGAGAACTCTTCGGTAGTTCGATTATCGATGCGAATCCTACGGTCAGGATTGCAGCGACTCCAATCAGGGCCGCGAGCTTGATCCAATCGCGGTTACGTCTCATCTGTACCACTCCGCCTCCAAACGCCCGGCCCCTTTGATCCATAGCCAGAAGCTATTTAGAGTCGTCCACTATCTCGTAATCCGCTTCAACTACGTCTTCTTCTTTGCCGGCCTCGGTCTCGGAACCTGCCTCCGCACTCTGGCCGCCCTCGGCCGCTTGCGCCTGAGCTTCCTGGTATAGTGACGCACCGGCTGCCGAGAACGCCTGGCTCAACTCCTCCAGAGCCTGCTTTATCTCATCGGCCGCACCGGAACGCAGCGCTTTCTTGGCAGATTCAACGGCCTCGTCCAGCCGCTTCTTGTGGGTCTCGTCGAGCCGATCTGACCACTCCTTGCTATCCTTCTCGACATCGAATACCAGCTTGTCGAGGCGGTTGCGCTGTTCCACCTCTTCACGCTTGGCCTTGTCGTCTGCCGCGTGTTCCTCGGCGTCCTTGACCATCTTGTCTATCTCGGAATCCGAGAGTCCGCTCGATGCCTCGATGCGAATCTTCTGCTCCTTGCCGGTCGCCTTGTCCTTGGCGGAGACGTGTAAGATGCCGTTTGCGTCGATATCGAAGGTCACTTCGATCTGCGGGATGCCTCGGGGCGCAGGAGGGATTCCAGTGAGCTGGAACCGTCCGATGGTCCGGTTGTCTATGGCCATCTCGCGCTCCCCTTGGAGCACGTGTATCTCAACCGTGGTCTGATTGTCTTCCGCAGTCGAGAAAATCTCAGCCTTCTTTGTCGGGATGGTCGTGTTCCGCTGGATGAGCACCGTCGTTACCCCGCCCAACGTTTCGATGCCGAGGGAGAGCGGCGTCACATCGAGCAACAAGACGTCTTTTACCTCGCCCGCGAGCACGCCACCCTGAATGGCTGCGCCGATGGCTACCACCTCGTCGGGGTTCACGCCCCGATTGGGGTCCTTCCCGAAAAACTCCTTCACGACCTCTTGGACTTTGGGAATTCGCGTAGACCCGCCAACCAGAATGACCTCGTCCACATCCGCCGGCTTCATGTTCGCATCAGCCAGGGCCTTTTCCATTGGAGGAACCACACGCTGGATCAGATCATCCACGAGCTGCTCGAACTTGGCTCTGGTCAGTGTGTAGTTCATGTGCTTGGGACCCGACTGATCCGCTGTAACAAACGGGAGATTGATCTCGGTCTGTGCCACCGTGGACAGCTCCATTTTGGCCTTCTCAGCGGCCTCTTTGAGTCTCTGTACCGCCATCGCGTCTTTTGACAGATCGATTCCCTGATCCTTCTTGAACTCAGCTTCGAGCCACTCGATTATACGCTGGTCGAAGTCATCGCCGCCCAAGTGCGTATCGCCATTGGTCGACTTGACCTCGAACACCCCCTCTGCCAATTCCAGCACGGAGATGTCGTAGGTACCGCCGCCCAGGTCGAAGACGGCTATCTTCTCCTCTTCCTTCTTCTCCATGCCGTATGCCAGAGAAGCAGCCGTGGGCTCATTGATGATACGCAGTACCTCTAACCCCGCGATCTTGCCCGCGTCTTTTGTGGCCTGGCGCTGCGCGTCGTTGAAGTAGGCGGGTACCGTAATCACGGCCTTTTCGACTGAATGGCCCAGGAAGTCTTCGGCGGTCTGTCGCATTTTCTGGAGCACCATCGCCGATATCTCGGGCGGCGTGTAGGTCTTTCCCTGGATGTCTACCGACGCCAGGTTGTTCTGACCCTTGGCAACCTTGTACGGCACCAGACCGGTCTCGTGAGTGACCTCGTCCATCCGGCGACCCATGAAGCGCTTGATCGAGAACACCGTGTTCACTGGATTGGTCACGGCCTGTCGTTTGGCCACTTGTCCAACCAGCCGGTCGCCGTCCTTGGTGAATGCCACCACTGAGGGGGTGGTGCGACCGCCTTCGCTGTTGGGGATTACGACGGGGTCACCACCCTCCATCACGGCTACCACCGAGTTGGTCGTGCCCAAGTCGATTCCAATAACTTTCTCCGCCATTCCCAAATCTCCTAGCCTAAGAGCGTAGATGCATGTCCGAACCGGAAAGTCGCAGGGAGCAAGCGCCATACCAAATAAATCTGCCACAATGGCAGCATACCCCAGGTTGCCAGCACGGGTCAGTTGCCCGTATTACGATGATTGACTTGCACTTAGCAGCCACTTAGCTTTGCCGCTCCATGTTTCCCTACAAGGACGACAACCCCACCATACTGACACCCTACGTCACGATCGCGGTCATCGTGGTGACATGACTGGTTTGGGTGTTCGTGCAGCATGCGGGTATTGAGCCCGGGCTGTCTCGGTCGGTCTGCAATCTGGGAGCGATTCCGGCCCGTCTGTTTGGCCTCCCTGTCCAACCGGTGAACACTCCGCGAGGTCCGGTCCTGATGTGCGAGGGAGCGCCCGGCGGTGCGTGGTATACGCTACTTTCCTCGGTTTTTCTGCACGGAGGCTGGTTTCACTTGATCGGTAACATGCTGTTCCTGTGGGTGTTCGGGAACAACGTGGAGGATTCGATGGGACCTGGCCGGTTCGTGGTCTTCTATCTCCTGTGCGGAGTCTTCGCGGCGTTGGCGCAGATCCTGGTGCAGCGGGCCTCGCCGGTACCGATGGTCGGTGCCTCGGGCGCGATCAGTGGGGTGATGGGGGCCTATCTGTTACTCTACCCGCGGGTGCGGGTCCACGTGCTGGTCTTTCTGGGAATATTCATTACGACGCTCACTGTGCCGGCGTATGTCATGCTCATCTACTGGGTCTTCCTGCAAGCGGTGGGCAGCCTGCCCACCCTTTCTGGCAGCGCCACGGGGGGCGGGGTGGCGTTCTTGGCCCATTTGGGTGGGTTTGTGACCGGTCTCGCTTTAATCAAGCTGTTCGCCAAGCCCGAGCTCATAACCGCGCACCGGGCTCGTACTACAATGCGATTCCGGCAGCGACCGTGGTAGGCCCACCCTGAATCTGCCAGCCTATATCGACCACACACTCCTCAGATCCGAGGCCACCACGGCAGACGTTGAGCGTCTTTGTGCTGAGGCGGCAGAGTTGGGATTCTATGCGGTGTGTGTGTACGGAAGTTGGCTCTCGGAATGCGTCAGGCTCCTACGTCACACTGACGCGAAGATAGTGAGCGTTGCGGGTTTTCCCGGGGGAGCAAATACGCCGCGGGCCAAAGCTGCCGAAGTTGGCCAACTGGTTGACCTGGGGGCTGACGAGATCGACGTAGTGGCTCCGGTTGGGCGCATCCTGATGGGCGATTGGGGCTACTTTGCCGAGGACGTCGCTGAGGTGGTGCATGCCGCCACGGGCCGAACGGTCAAGATCATCTTCGAAACGGCGCTGCTCACTCCCGAACAGATCGTGCAAGCTGCCGAGGCGGCGGTGGCGGGCGGCGCGGCGTTTGTCAAAACATCTACCGGTTTCCATCCTGCCGGTGGCGCTACCGTTGATGCAGTCCGGCTCCTGCGTAGAGCAGTCGGGGATCGGGCCGGGGTGAAGGCGGCTGGTGGGATAAGAGACCGCGAGACGGCGCTCAGCATGATTGCTGCGGGCGCGACGAGGATAGGGACGAGTAGCGGGGTATCGATTGTGAAGCAGGGAGCGGGGGATCCCCGCTCCTATTCCTCATAGTTCATCAGCTTCCACTTGCCATCGTACACCACCATTACGTCGAGGATCGGCAGAGTCCCTGTTTTACCGTCGCTTACGCGGCGCACATGCAGCTTGGTTCCAAAGAAGACCGTAAATCCATCGTATTCTTCGGACCCCTCGGGGAACTCGACCTTGATCAACTCGAACTGGGTTCCACCGAATCGCTTGAGCGCGTTGCGCAGACCCTTACGGCTGTTTCGCTCACTCCATTCCCTCACGTATTCGAATGAATGGTCTGGCTCTCGGGAAGCTGCTCACACAATCTCGAGCAGCCTCGCCCTCGATTGAACACGACCTCGTCGCTCGGCAAGTATCAACAAGAGCTTGTACTCGGTCGCAGTCAGTTCGCTTTCCGTTCCGTCGACGGTGACCTTACACGCACTCTGATCGATTGTGATCGGTCCTACTGTGATCATCGAACCCGATGCGATCGGTGATGCTCCTAGACGCCTCAGCACCGCTCCGGTTCTGAGCACCAACTCTTGCTGCGAGAATGGCTTGCTATGAAGTCGTCGGCGCCAAGTGAAAGCCCTTGCACCCTGTCTCCC
>JARRLJ010000261.1:0-4552 GCA_037387025.1 Gemmatimonadales bacterium | reverse complement strand
GTTTTCGTCGAGTTTGAGCAGCACTGACCCTCAGGTTCAGTCTCCTATCGTGGCAGTGAGTTGGGACAACCCAGCGTACGCGGTACGATTGTCGAGGAAGGAAGAGGCTCTGACGACCGTCACAGTATTCTCCCCAGATTCAAGATCGCTGTCCGCACAGCCATGAAGCCGAAGAAGAGCAACGTCGTTACCAAGACGATATTGGTGACCCATCTATTACGAAACTCCTGACCCACCCAGTCCGTGCGGTTGTTCAGAATCAGCAGCGTCAGGGCCAGTAGTGGCATGAACAGAGATCCCAACACAGCATACGTCAGTTGAGCGTGTTCCACCGTGAGCCAAAGTAGGGGAAGCGAAGCCACCGTCGTGAGCAGCAGGTAAGCTCGGTACGAGCCGGTCGAAGATAGATCTGTGGCTGCCGTCTTCGAGGTATGCGGTCCACGGCTGAGCACGACGAAGTCCGCAAATAGGTATGGGATGCTCTGCCACACTCCGAGCAAGCTCGAAAAGACAGCCCCCCAAAAGCCCACCAGCAGGACCCACTTCCCCGTGAGGCCGAGTGACAGTCCGAGTTGTTGCGCGAGTTCAAGGGCCATTGTCGGTCCACGCTCGAGCTGTGTCCGGGAGCCGATGATGATCATCGCGATTCCAAAGATCGCAGTCATCGCGTAACCGACTCCTAGATCTATCCTACAGTCCCGTGCTCCTTGTTCACCGGTGCGTCCCTTTTGTCGAATCCAGTAGCCGTAGGAAAGGAGGGTCACAGTTCCCCCCACACCTCCGAGCACGCCGAGCATATACGTAGAGCCACCGGAGGGGACTCGTGGAATTACGAGTCCGATTCCGACATCTGCCCAACCTGGGTTGCTCAGTGCAGCTGCAGATATCACCGCTACGAACATGATGGCGATGAACAATCCCATGAGGCGCTCGAAGATCTTGAAACCTCCGAGCCACACCAATCCAGCTCCAACAACCGAATGGGTGACGCCCCATATGATCTTGGAGGTTTTGAGGTCATCAGTCACGGGGAAGATACCCGTGCCGGCCACTCCGCATGCGTTTACGAGAGCGCCACCAGTGAACACTGTCCAGATTACCAGGTATCCGAGGAAGACCCAGCGAATCCACTGGCCCAGTCGGTCAGTCCAACCTTGGAGTAGGGAAGTCCCGGTAGCCATCTGCCAGCGAGCGACACCCTCGTTCAGGAACCACTTGAGCAGGGCACCGATCCAGGCAGCCCACAGCAACGTGAGCCCATGACGAGAGCCGGCTAGGCTTGCGGTAAGTAGGTCTCCCGCACCCACTCCTGTGGCCGCTATGAGGATGCCAGGGCCAACGAGTGCGAGAGCACTGATTCTCGGTCTCACGCGATCAACTGGCTTGCTCTTCGAAATGCATCGTGTTTGGTCGGGACTCTCTGTGAAGCGTGAGATCAAGTATGAGTTGATCGTCAATAGACGGCAACGTTGAATTTCTGCTGCCGCGCTTGCCGCGCGCCCGGTTATGTCTCACTTGCGCATTCACCCCAGGCCGTGCCCTGATCCTATCCACTGATTCGGCTTCCCACACAAACTACATTCAGGCTACTCCAGTTGCCGGAGGTAGCTCCCTGAAACTGACTCAGAAATCGATCCTCATATTCTGGCTGCCTTTGGCGGCCACATGGCTAATGATGGCCGCAGAGGGGCCATTCCTCGCTGCAATTATCGCGCGGCTGGCCGATCCAAAGTTCAACCTAGCCGCACACGGGGTGGCTTTTGCGTTTGCCGTGCTCGTGGAAGCACCAGTGATCATGATCATGAGTGCATCCACGGCGTTGGCGGAGGACGTTACCAGCTTCCGGAGGTTACGCAGCTTCAGCTATGCACTGAATGCGAGTGTCACGGCACTCATGCTGGTGATGCTGCTCCCCGCCGTCTTCGGCATCGTGATGAACGATGTACTCGGCCTTCCTAATGAAGTGGCCAACCTCACTTACGTCGCACTTTGGATACTATTACCATGGCCAGGCGCCATAGGGTACCGTCGTTTCTACCAAGGCTTGTTGATTCGCGACGGCAGTACACGCCTCGTGGCCTACGGCACTGTTCTCAGACTCGCCACGATGGCCGGGACAGCCACGGCGCTGTACGTGACAATCGCACCCCCGGGTGCTTACGTGGGCGCGGCTGCCTTGTCCGCTGGGGTTACTGTTGAGTCCTTGGTCAGTCGTTTCATGGCGCGCGAATCAGTTCGCAAGCTCATGGACACGCCCCCTCCTCAGTCGAGCCATGAACTGGGATACGGTCGCATCGCGCGTTTCTATTATCCGCTGGCGCTGACCTCGTTGATCGGGCTGGCGTTGCAGCCGATGCTCACGTTCTTCATGGGAAGGGCTCCGTCGCCTATCGAATCACTTGCAGTGTTTCCTGTGGTTCACGCCCTGTCATTCATCTTCCGAGCCATGGGATTGAGTTACCAGGAGGTTGCGATCGCACTCATGGGAAAACGTTACGAGCACTTGCGCCAACTGAGCCGATTCGCAGTAACGCTCGGCCTGGTGTCGTCGGTAGGACTCGGATTGGTCGCTCTCACTCCACTGGCATGGTTCTGGTTCGGGACGGTTTCAGGACTCAGCATGGATCTGGCACGGTTTGCGATTGTTCCCACGATGATCTTGATTCCTATTCCGTTCTTGTCTGTGATTCTGTCGTATCAAAGGGGGATTCTGGTTGTAGCCCACTCAACGCGGCCGATTACCTGTGCCACCGTCATCGAAATCACCGTGGTTGCGGTAGGGTTCCCTGCGTTGGCGTGGGGTTTCGGATGGGTGGGCGTCACTGCAGCCGTTACCGCTTTCCTTGTAGGTCGCTTGGCTGGAAACGTATTCCTGCTGGGACCGTGCCGTGGCGCCACCCTACGGTATGGTAACTGAGTTGACGTCCAGTACCATCGACGATGCGGGTAGGATGATGACCCGATTGTGTGCTGGCGCGCGAACGTGTCGCGTGTGTACAACCTAGGTTGATCGCCCCAGTTGACGGTACACGTAACCTATTGTGAGCATCGTCAATGGAATTGTCACCAGCAAACCGACGAGCAGTGCGAGCATCCCGAGAATGTTGATGCCTGCGAGCAGTATCCAGAGCAGGAACAGGTTCCACGCCGATCCGCGCGTGATTTCCCAACTCTCCTGCATGGCTTCAAAAGGCCCGACATTTTTGTCGACTATTACCCAACCGAAGAACTGAAACCGTATCCCCCAAATTAGTCCCGGAATGATGAGCAGGATGAATCCGATAGTCGTAATGAAGCCGACCAATATGGAGGCGATCAAGTAGCTGAGGAGCAATGAGAACGTGGCAAACAACTCCACCAATTCCCCACGGTCACCGTCGACGAACCGCAGGCACATTTTTATGAGACCCAGAGAAACAACTACTTCGAGGACGCCCGACACCAACGCTGCCACCCATGAGTCAAAGAAGACCGGGAACACACTGATCATACACATGATCAGCAGGGCTACTATGAAGAGGCCGAGATTGCCCGTTGCCACATCCCAGCCGAATTTGATGGATTCACCTTTGGAGAATCTCTGCATCATCTGCCTCGCACTAGTGCGGATGTCAGCTAGCCGGCCTAGGCCTCCGTTAGCTCAGACCTCGGGTTCATCAACCCTCATAGTGGTCGGACAGCCACAATATGTGGTTCGGCCACGATTCAGTCAAAGCGACTCGAACCTGCAGTCATCATATCACCCAGGTACAACTCCGCCACTTCCAGTCCCAGGTCTCGCGGGACGATATCTCCCATGTTGCATAGCACCCACGTCGAAAAGAGCTGTTCGGGAAAGCGAACGTAGTATGCCTTGAATCCCATGTATGATCCTGTGTGTTCCAGAGTCCTGAGGCCGCGGTGCATATCCTCTCTGATCGCAAACGCGTAGTCCAATAACTCGCCGTTGTTCAAGACACCCTTGCTGTGCATCACTTTGAGGAAATCTGGCCCACCCAACTGATTGTCGAGGAAGTTCCGATCCCACTTGATCAGGTCGTCTTCGACCGTTGTGTACAGCCCCCCTGCTCCTGGGAGGGCGACGTTTCCTTGGTAACTCTGGTAGTATTCTGGCTCTTCGACTCCTGATTCAGTGTGCTGCTCATCGATTCGCTCATAGCTCATTGCACGCCGCTTCACTATGTGTACCGGATTGTCATGAAAATGCGTGTCGCTCATTTCTAATGGACCGAAGATTTTCTCTTGGGCGTACTCTCTGAGGGTCTGACCACTTGCCCTTTCAATGATCATGGACAAGGCGAAATATCCGCCATTGGAATATTGGTACCGTTCACCGGGGTCAAAATCGAGTTCCTGCTGTGATAGCAACTCGAGTGCTTCTTCTTTGCCGAACCGGTCCCAGGTAGACAAGCCGTTATCGGCCATGACGCGGTACATGTCAGGAATGCCGCTCGTGTGATGTATCACATGTCGAATCGTGACTGGCGGATCGTGGTGCGGCATCTCTGGTAGGTATTCCCGGATGTTGTCGTCGAGCGACAGTTTTCCTTCG
>JARRLJ010000260.1:0-4145 GCA_037387025.1 Gemmatimonadales bacterium | reverse complement strand
GAGATGAAACCGTTGACCACAAACAGATCGACCCAACCGTCGTTGTTCAGGTCGCCGAACTGGGCTCCCCAAGCCCAACCTGCATCCGCTACGTGACCCTTCGCTATTTCCTCGAAGCGCTCGATTTCCTGTATCAGGTTCAGCCGCAGATTGTTGCCCTGAAACAGAAAGCCCGGCTCGGATATGTTGGTCACAAACACGTCGTTGCGGCCCCGGTTCAACAGGTCACCCAACGCTACCGCCATGCCGCTCTTGGAGTCGGTTTCCAGCCCGGCACGGGTCAGCTCGAACCTCTCGCCTTGCAGATTGAGATACAGTTCCTCCGTACCGTAGTCGTTTGCCACGTAGAGATCGGGCCATCCGTCGTCGTTGAAATCGGCGGCGGCGACGGCGAGCGTCCAGCGCGTGCTCCCGACACCCATCTGCTCGGTCACATCCTCGAACCGGCCATCTCCGGTGTTGCGGAACAACACGTTCGCTCCGCCGTTGTCGGCGAATTCGAAGCTGTTCTGCATGATGCGCGTCGTCGCGAGATTGAAAAGATCGAGGTCGGAGCGGAAGTAGCCAGCAACGTACAGGTCTATGAGCCCGTCGCGATCGTAGTCGAACCAGACTGCGCAGTTCGAGTTCATCCAGCGTCTCAAACCGGCCTCCTCGGTCACGTCCTCGAATCGCTCGCCTCCCAGGTTCTTGAAGAGCTGCAAGTAACCGTACTTGTACACCAGCAGATCTTCGAAACCGTCGTTGTCGTAGTCACTCCAAGTACTTCCCATGGACGCGCCTTCGCCTGCGCGACTCAGATCGGCGACTCCGGCTTCAGATGCTACATCTCGGAAGGATTGGTCCCCCTGGTTCAAGTAGAGTGCATTGTTGGTCCCGAACCGGCTCGACGTGAAATAGAGGTCGGGCCAGCCGTCGTTGTTCACATCGCTGACAGACACCGAGGCTCCCACAGCCGCCACGTGTGGCGCCACGTTCTCTATCTTGGGATCGAGCGTGGTGGCGTGGTGCACGAAATCGATCCCGAGATCGGGCGCCACAGATTCGAGCTGGAATCCGGCACTACCGGCATATTCCGCCGCCGCAGCACTCGATTGATCGAGCAGCCACACCGCGGCTACGGCAAACACGAACAATGCGCTGACCAGCAAATGCTTCATACAACTCCGTACCGTCTCAGATGATCGTCTTTCGTCGTCCTACATCGTCTTGCATCGTCTCACATCGTCTCACATCGTCGATTTATTCAGCCGGCGCATATCCCCTCTCAGCCATCCGTTTCCCCGAGGCCTCGTACACGGCGGCCGGCAGATCGCTAACGCCGGTTGCGTCAATCCATTTATTGTAGAAGTTGAACAGAGCACACACGGTTATCGCGTCGTACAGCGCCTCATCGCTCCATCCGTGTGCTTTCACACTGTCGATGTCCTCTTGGCAAAGCTGGTTCGACTCACGATTCAGACGATCCAGGAACTGGAACAGCGCCCTCTCTTGCTCTGAAATGGGAGCCGTAGTGTAGTCGTCGAGCACCGCATCCACCAGGCCTCGATCTTCCAGCAACTCAGCCGCGACCGCGGCGTGTGAGCCAATTCAGAACGGGCATTCATTGCGTCTCGAGGTAAAGGCGGCGATCAACTCCCTGAAACCGGGGGCCAAGGGAGACGGACCACGCATCACCCCGTGAGTGAACCTGGAAAGGAAACCGGTTCGATCGGGCTTGTAGGCGAACAGGTGCATGATCTGCGGTACCGGCATTCCGGCTTCCCGGATTTGCCGGATCGAGTCGGCGTACTCTCCTTCAGGCTCTCGATTCTCAACTTCCGACAAGAACATCGGATGCATCAATTCCTCCAGCTTCTTCGGTAGAGGGCGTTGTACGGCACCCGCATCAACATGGTGTCACGGTCGGAGAGATTGCGGCGGGTCCCGCTGTATAGCAAGCGCATACCCGGAAGGCCGCGCGCGGTTCCTGCTTTGTCTTGACGATCGCTTGATCGGCGTGTGCCAGAGTAGCGCGAGACCCAGCTGGAGGCATACAGTGCGTTACTTCGCAATTGCTCAGTTGACGCTGATGCTGATAGCGTCACCGAACCTATTGGCACAAGAAACCATCGCGATCGAACCCGGGCGAATCATACGCATTACAGTGCCTGCACTTGGTATCAGTCAGCAAGTCGGGGAGTTTGAGGCGCTGCACGACGGGACGCTAGTCGTATCGGCGAATTCCAGACTGCAGTACCCGCTTAGTACTGTATCGCGCTTGGAAGTGTATCGCGGCCGACAATCGCATCCATGGCGCGGTGCCGGAATCGGATTCCTCACGGGGTATGCCACAGGGTTCTTGGTGTGGGTTGCGGCGGCGGAGGGATGCTACGAGGGTGCGAGTACCGCGAGCTGCGCAGCGGTGTTGGGTGGCGGTGTCGGAGCAATCGCGGGAACAATCATCGGCGCGTTCGTCGGTGGAGTTCTAGTGAAAACCGACCGGTGGGATGAAGTTCCGCTCGACGGAGTGCGGCTGAGTCTGATGCCACGACCCGATGGCTTCGGTGTGGGGGCGAGCTTTGCGTTCTAGATAGCGCCACTCGCCCCATGCTTCATCGTGGTCCGTCGTCTTACGTCGTCCTACATCGTCCTAACTTCACCGCTCCGCCGTCCTCCGCTCCAACTCGCGCCGTACGATGTCCAACTCAGCCCGCGCCAGCCGCAGTTGGCCCTCCACCGCGGCCACTCGCGTCCGCATCTGGACGATCGCGACCGCCTGCATTGTGCCGACGTCCATGGCAGCTTGGACCCGATCGAGTTCCCGCTGGAAGTACCGTAGTTGCTCCTCTAGCAGAGCAACCCGGCTCTGGGATTCCAGCTCCAGCAGCTTGAGTTCGGCCTCGACAGCAGTGATCTCGGAGTTGAGATACGCCTGCCGTACCTCCAGCTGCTGCTCCAGCATCTGGAGTTGCTGTTCGGCTTGCAGCGCCACGAGTCTCTGGGCCTGGACATCGTTCTGTGAGACGGTTCCTGCATCCGCCATATCCTGGATGCGTTGCTGCTCGCCCTGGACCAGAGAGAGGTGATGGCGAGCGAGTTCCATGCGGGCTTCAATTCGCTCGCTAACGAAATCCCGTCCATTCACAAGTGGCGAAGACAGTTCTCCCAATGGCTCACGACCCGACTGCCGGATTTCCTCCAACTCCAGTTCCATGATCTTCGCATCGGTCTCGGCCTGTGCGATCTGGAACTCGAAATACAGCAGCTCCCGGTCGCTTTGAAGGCCTTGTTCCACCTGCTCGCGGGTCATACCCAGAGTCTCGAGTTGCATCTGAACTCTTTGCTGGGCCAACTCGAGTTGCACTTCGAGCCGCGCTTCCAGCAACTCCTTGCGCCACGCTTCCCCGAACTGTTGGGAAGCCCCCATGGCGGCTGCGCCGAGGGCAACCGAGCCGACCATCAAGCCGGCAATCTTGAGTGCTCTAATACTCTTCCTGTGTGATATTCCCGCTCGGTTCTGGCGTCTTAGCTCGCTGCCGAGATGCCATTTAAGTCTTTCCACGAATCGTGGTTCGGGCTCGTGTCTGTCAGGCATTTTCTCTACCTCCCTCGGACAACTCCAGGGCCCCTACAGGCTCGGCAGGGTCTCGGGCCAGCATGGTGCCGGGCGCCTTGGCGTTGACATACGGTCTCAATCGTTTCGCGAGGTTCTGTCGGGCGCGGCGCAGCCGACCTTCCACTGCGCGCTCGGATAATCCACACTCTTCGGCGATTTCACGCGTACTCTTGTCGTCGAAGTAGAAGGCTTCCAGAAGCTCCGACTGGCCGCGTCGCATCCGGGCCAGCCCCCAGCCGACGAGGGCAATTGCCCACGGCGTGTCGGGACGGTAACGGTCGTCCTCGACTTCCAACTCGGTTGGATCTACCGGCTGCGCGTGGCGTCGTCTGAAGTGACTGGTTAGCAGGTTGCGCGCGACCTTGATTAACCAAGCTCGTGGGTGGTCTGGAACTCCACGCCGCGGCCAGGCCGCGACCGCGCGTAGCCAGGTATCCTGGACTATGTCTTCGGCGAGAGTCCGATCACCCCCCACGCGGCGTGAAACAAACGCATAGAGAGGCGCAGTATGCTCGCGGTAGACCTGAATCAGCTCTGCTTCGGTGAG
>JARRLJ010000259.1:0-4151 GCA_037387025.1 Gemmatimonadales bacterium | reverse complement strand
AGCGGCTGCTGGGTCGCGGCATCGGTAACTTGCCCCGTGACAATGCCCGTGGGGCCTTGCGCTTCGAGTTGCAGGGAACACAATAACCCAGCAACAATGACGAGAGATAGAAAACGGACTGGTTTCATAGGTGTACCCTCAACAGGGTGGGATGTCAGAATGCACACTTGCTCCAAGAGGATGGGAGCATATAGACTGGCATTGCGCTCTTGGCGGCAACTTCATCGCGTTGCGCCTCGCAACATTTGGAGAAACCCACCTTCTCCCGGATACCGGCGCTCCGTCCGGAAGACGTCACTCTGCTTCAATGATCAATAATGCTACGCCTAAATTTTACGCCTGGTACCGGGCGTGTCAAACTGGATTGTCAATGCCGCCCAGCGGCCCTACCGTCCGGCCTCAACGACTGCGAAAACGTAGCCCTGCATAGGAGCTACCGTGCTGAGCGCCATGTAGCCTTCTATCCGCCCATTCCCGCCGACGTTGACCGATGCCGCCGGCGAACCGTCCAGCAGGCTCTGCACCTCATAACGGCCTGCCGTCAACACTTTCTCCTCCGAAGACACCGTCACACCGGAGAGCGGTACTGCGCTGAGGTTCGCCACTACCAGCACCACTTCCTCACCCGCCCGCCGCAGATACGCCAGTACAGCATTGCTGCTAGTACTAAGCGGTACCAGGGCACCCGCCCCCACTGCTGAACGCTCCGCTCGCAGGTGAATCAGCCGTCGGTACAAGCTGAGTAGCGAGCTAGGGTCGCTGTCCTGAACGTCGACGTTCGCGGTGAGCGAATCCGGCTGAAGCGGCTCCCAGGGCACGCCATCGGTGAATCCGGCCGCCGAGCCAACGTGCCAGTGCATCGGAGTGCGGAGCCGGGGGTCGGGCTTGTCGCCCGTCATTCCGATCTCTTCGCCGTAATAGACGAACGGGAGACCGGGAAGCGTGAGCAGGAGCGCGGCTGCGACCTTGGCCTTCGCGACGTTCCCGCCGAGCGCGGTGAGCGTGCGTGTCTGGTCGTGGTTGCGGAGAAAGGGTGACCAACGATCGGCCGGCAGCTCGTGCTGGAGCCGCAGGAACGGGCTAAGGAGTCTGTCTGCAGATCCCGAGCGTACAGACTCCAGAATCGCCTCCGATGCCTCAAACGCGAAATAAGCATCGAGTTGATCCGGATAGTACGGCAGCATGGCGCCAATGCTGTCCCATACTTCGCCGATCGTGAACGCTTCGGGTGCTACACGGCGTACGTGATCTGCGAATTCACGGAGAACCGTGTGTGTGGCCGGGACATGCTCGACGATCCGTCCGTCGTCTTGCTCGACCAGATGCTTCACGGCGTCGAGTCGGAAACCGTCCACACCCAATTCTTCGAGCCAGAAGGTGGCAATCTTCTTGGCCTCCTCGAGGACGGCAGGCGTTTCGTAGTTCAGATCGGGCATGCCACTCCAAAAGAACCCGTAGTAGTACTCCTCACGTACGGGCGAGCGATGCCAGTTGTCGCCGCCCCAAGGGTTCTTGACCCCTGGATGCGTCGGCAACCAGATGAACCAGTCGCGGTACGGGGAGTCGGGATTGAGCAGTGCGTCTTTGAAGTACGGATGCTCTACTGACGCGTGGTTCAGCACGAGGTCTACCAACACGCGAATACCTCGCCGATGCGCTTCCGCAACGAGCAATTTGAGATCGTCGTTCGTGCCGTAATCGCGCTCGACGCGGTAGTAGTCAGTAACATCGTATCCGTGATAACTCGGTGATTGAGCCACCGGCATGAGCCAGATACACTGCGCGCCTAGGTCGCGCCGCGAGTTCGGATCACCGTCGTTGATGTAGTCGAGCTTCTGGATGAGCCCATTCAGATCACCAATCCCGTCGCCGTCGCTATCGTAGAACGAGCGAACGAAGATCTCGTAGCAGACGGCGCCGTGCTTCCAATTGGTCGCTTCGGTACCGCTCTCCTGAGCGGCCCCTCTCGTGGGGAACGCGAGCGCGGTGGCACAAAAAGCAGCGATGGTAATGCGTTGCATCTGCATGCTGGTACGGCCTCCCACCGATCATGTACAGGTCTTAGTCCGCACAACGTAGTCAGCTTCAACATGCGACCTCGTCTACCCAGTTGCGCGTGCGGAGATCGATCACCCTCAGTACATTAACGCGTTCGACCGAAGTCCACACCTACTCAGCGCTCGGACGGTTTGCCCATGCACCGTTACGCGTATCTCGGGGCCACACTGTTGTGTCTGCAGGCTTGCGAGTCGTCTCGTTGGACACCACAGGCCCCCGTATTGGAGTTCCCCGAAACGGGGTTGGATGACCTGGCTGCATACGAGGTGTACAAGACCCGCTTCTTCCGGGACGCCAATGGCAACACGTTGCAGGTCTATCTGAACACCCGAGACGGCCGCGTCGTCCACGTGTGGGCGAACGCAGCGAACGAGAGCGCAGCGTTCACGGTGCGTGACACAACGGGTAGCCCTGCGTCAATCGCCTGGGGTGGTCCCGAAGCGGACACCAGATCGGACGGCACGAATCGCTCTGTGCGGCACCTGCTCGCAGCGGAAGTCGGCGCACTCGAGATCGGATGGTTCCTCCTGGGGACGATGCGTCAAGAACGCGATTTCCAGTACATGCGGTGGCACGAGAGACCTTACACCGATCCACCATTCATCCTCACCGAGCTGACCGAGCTGATAAGCAGCATGGAGCGTCTTCCAGCTGACGAGCGCACGCGCCATCTCGCCCTGCTGGACGCCAACGATATCGCGGAGCTGCAGTCTCGATTGGAGCCGCGCGTCGAACTGACGGCGGATGAGACGTCCTGGAGTGTTTTCGTTGAACACACGAGCCTGGATGGCCGGAACCACTTGACGCTCGAACTGCGCGGTGACCCGAGTGTTGCGACAGCGACGCTCTCGGAGGGTCGCGTTTCAATACGCCCGAGTTCCAACGAGCGAGTCGAGTTCAGTGCCACCGTCATCACGGACGCCGACGCGCTGACACCGCTGGGCCGCGAACGGTTATTCAACGACGCCTTCGAAGATTACCACGAGCGGCAGCGGCGAACGGCCGACAGCATCGGTCAGATTTCAGTCGGTGAACCCGCATCTGACCCGTGGCTCACAGGCTTTCGGCGATTCGAACGCCAGGTGCTCGGCCTCGAGCTCCTCAGTTCCGAAGAGAAGCTGCTGGCATCACTGCCCAATTACGCGACCTACTTCGGCCGCGATCAGATGATGTCCGCACTCATGCTCGAGCCGATCTCTTCGGTGGATCTTCAAGAACTGGTGATCGCGAGCGTGCTCCGCAAACTGTCACCGACCGGCAACGCGAGCCACGAGGAGGCGTTGGGGGGTCAGGCAATTCGCGAGAATGCGGCCGAGTACAGCGCACTCATCCACGCGTGGGAGGAGGCCGAAGGAAACGACCCGGACAGAGCAGCCGCGCAACTCGCGCGAGCCAGGGAGCGGCTCGCGAACCTGCCAGCGGTGCGAGAGAACTACCGCATGGTGGACGACGACTTCCAGCTACCGATCCTGGTCGCGCGTTACCTCTCGCGCTCGGACGTGCCGCCGGAGCGGAAGCGCCGGTTTCTCACCAGCGCAGCTGGGCGTACCCAATCACACCTCGATGCACTCGTTCGAAATCTGGCCTTTGTGACGGATCTCGCACGCCCCTACGCCGAGCAGCCGAGCGTCGCCAACTTGGTGAGCTTCTTCCACCGCGACGACGAGGGATGGCTCCCGGGAAGTTGGCGCGATAGTCGTGCGGGCTATGGAGGTGGCCGCTTCGCAATGGACGTGAACGCCGTGTGGGTACCCAACGCGTTAGAGGCCATTGCGAACATTCTGCGCGCCGTAGAACAGCTTGGACTATCGGTGGAGGATGCCGTCGCGCGCGTGCCGGGGGGCGGTATGACGATCGCCGACTATGCCCGTGACCCGGCGCTACTCGATGCAGCGATCGCCACCTGGCACGGAGCCCGCAAGCGTTTTGAGGTTCACTTGAGCTCGGACGAGATCCGCCGACGAGTGAACGCATCGCTGCAGCCACTGTCCCGAGCGGAGCGAGAATTCTGGCAACGGCGCCTCACCGAACGCGACGTGACTCAGAGACCACTCTCGTTCCTGGCACTTTCGCTCGACAGCGACGGCCAGCCG
>JARRLJ010000258.1:0-10239 GCA_037387025.1 Gemmatimonadales bacterium | reverse complement strand
GGACAACGTGGCTGTTGTGTTCGAAACCATTCGGGCAACTGCCAGCGATCTGCAGGACGCCCCTTACCAGTTCAGCGACATTCTAGAGGACGGCGCAACGCGGGCACGGCGGGTGGCGCAGGAAACCATGCAGGGGGTACGGGACCGCATGGGCCTGATGTCGGAGAAGGTCACGGCCCGTAACAGTGAATGAGTGAGCTCTGGCCGCAATTAGTCGAGTCACTGAGGCTCGACCTCCTGCTCCATCTGGTTCTTGCCGTTGTCTTTGGTGGGGTGATTGGGTTCGAGCGGGAACGACGCGGCAAGCCTGCCGGCCTTCGCACCAACGTCTTGATTTGCGTTGGTGCGACTCTATTTACGGAGCTGTCGATATCTATGGCGGGTGCCGTCGGGGACCCTGGCAGAGTGGCGGCGCAAATTGTGACAGGCGTCGGTTTCTTGGGCGCAGGCACCATTCTGCACAGCAGGGGATACATCACGGGACTTACCAGCGCGGCGACGATCTGGCTCGTAGCTGCAATCGGCATGGCGATCGGGACGGACGCCGTGTTGGAGGCGGCAGGGGCCACGTTCTTGGTCGTGGTGGTTCTGAGAGTCCTTGCCCGACTGGAAAGGCGTCTTGCGCGACGTCAGGAAACGAGCCGCATTGTCGTCGAGGTGTCCAGCGATCCGAGTGACGTTCACCAGGTTGAGGAAGCCGTCCGCAAGGCCGGAGTTGAAATACAGGAAATGCACAGCGAAAGGATGCAGGGCAAGACTGTCGTCGAACTGGTGATCCGTGGGCCGGTATCGCGCCAGGAAGTAGCGAAGGCGTCCCTGCTTCGTATGGCCGGATCCTACACTGCGGCTGTTGAGGAGTGAAGCGAGCCGTCGTCAACCTGACATCGCTGCGACCGATTTGGTCGATTCCAGAGGATTATATCCCTACTATTCGGAAAGCCTTTGGAAAGGGCTGGGATGTGGCACACGTGACGACGCCGGTGTCCAGTGACGGAGATGGATCTGGTGGCTCGACCGAGGCAATCGACGCCGTAACCGGGGCCGAGGTCTATTTTGGCTGGGGTATTTCGCCCGACGTTGTGCGCGCAGCCGGTGAGAATCTACGCTGGGTGCACACCGCCGCCGCGGGTGTAGGCGGCAGCCTGACGGTCGAACTCAGGAAGAGCCATGCGCTCTTCACGAACTCACGGGAGATCCACGCCGAACCGATTGCTGATTGGATAGTGGCCGCGGTCGCCTTCTGTGCTCGCGGGTTTCACGGAGCGATGGTAGCGCGTTCGGAGCACCGCTGGGCCAAGCCTGAACTCGCTGGGCTAGAAACGCCGCTTCGGGAGTTGAAAGACCTCAGGGTGGGACTAGTTGGACTAGGTGGGATTGGCAGAGCAGCTGCTCGCCGTCTGTCCCCCCTAGGGATGGAGGTGAACGCCATACGTCGGCGACCTACGAGACGCCGACCAAAAGGAGTCTCATGGGTTGGTGGTCCCGGAGATATCCTCCCATTGGCGAACAAGAGTGACGTTCTCGTCATCGCAGCACCGCATACTTCAGACACCGTGTCGATGGTAAGCGAGGCGGTTCTGAGTAGCCTGCCGCACGGAGCTCACGTCCTCAACGTTTCGCGAGGTGCGCTACTGGACGAAGAGGCCCTACTGCGACAGCTTGATTACGGTCATTTAGGTGGCTGTGTGCTTGATGTATTCTCCACCGAGCCACTGCCCTCGGAGCATCCGTTCTGGGGGCATCCGAAGGTGTTCTTGACACCTCATGTAGCCGGCGTAACGCAACGGTTTTGGGATCGTGAAACGGAGTTCATTGTGGATAACATCGACCGCTATCTAAGGGGAAAACCTCTCAGGAACATCGTGAACTATTCGGTCGGATACTAGCAATGGAGAACATCATCAAAGCGGCGGTGGAGCGAGGAGCCTCCGACCTGCACATTAAGGCGGGAGATGTCTTTAGGGCACGCATCGACGGCGAGCTAAAGCCCTTGACCAAACAACGACTCACACCGGAACAGACGAAAGCGATTGCACTCAAGTTCATCCCCATAGACGAGGATCGTAAACGAATCGACCTTATAAGAGACTACGATTGTTCATGGGGAGCACCGGGGATTGGACGTTTTCGGGTCAACATTCTTCGGCAACGTTCTTCCTTCATGGTCGTGATGCGAGTAATCCCGTTTGAAGTGCCTACAATAGACAAGTTGTGTCTGCCGCGTGTACTGGAAACGGTTGCGGACTTGGATCGTGGGTTGATACTGGTCACCGGCCCGTCGGGAAGTGGTAAGAGCTCAACGATGGCAGCGATGGTCAATCACATCAACACGAACAACAACAAACATATCATCACCCTTGAGAATCCGATCGAATTCTTGCATCGGGATCTCAACTCATCAGTGACTCAACGTGAGATCGGTGCTGACACGCAGAACTTCAGAACTGGACTACGGGCTTCCTTGCGGCAGGATCCAGATGTAATCATGCTGGGCGAGTTGCCGGACGTTGATACCTTGGACACGGCGATAAAGGGAGCCGAGACGGGCCACCTGCTCATCTCCACAATGTCGACCCTGGATGCCACGACGACCATCGCCCGAATCGTCGCGATGTTTCCTCCAGATGAGCAAGAGGTTGCACGTGTTCGTCTAGCGGCTGTGTTGCAGGCCATCTACGCGCAGCGACTGTTGCCGCGTGCCGATGGATCAGGGCGCACCGTGGCACTCGAGGTGCTGGTCTGTACACCAACCATCAGAGAGCTGATTGGAGATCGCAACCGTGTGGGAGAAATCCGTAACTACATTGCCAAGGGACGTTCCGAGTACGGAATGCAAACGTTCGAGCAGCACCTGGTTGACATGGTCGAAGGTGATGTAATCTCAATAGACACGGCGAGGGTGGCGGCCAATGATCCGGATGAGATCGATCGGTTGCTCGGTTGGACGGGCCAACGCAGGTCGGACCCGGGAAAGGCTGCTACCGCAGCAAAGGGGAAGGTCGAAAAGGAAGAGTCGGAGAAACCCGATTCCGAGTAGAGGCAGACAACACAGATGACCGCTAGACCGAACGGACTGATGGTCCCGCTGACGACGCCGTTCGATACTACAACCGGTGAAGTCGCTCCGGTGCACCTCCGAGAAAACACGCGGGCTTTGCTGGAACAGGGTGCAATGGGTGTTGTCGCGTGTGGATCGACCGGAGAGGCAGCCCTACTGGACGATCATGAGTATCCCCAGATCGTGGGATGGCTCAGAGACGTGGTTCCGCCGGACCGTTACTTGATCGTCGGCGCCGGGCGAGAGTCCACACGCGCCACTGTGGCGGCCTGCCGAGTGGCGGCGGACGGAGGTGGTGACGCGGTACTCGTTCGCCCGCCGTCCTACTATGCACCTTCCCTTACGCCGCAGGCGTTGGCCGATCACTTTAGGCGGGTGGCGGACGAATCCCCGGTCCCGGTGTTTCTCTACAACATTCCGAAATACACGCACATCTCGTTGAGTGAGGGACTAATCAGTGCGTTGGCGGATCATGAGAATGTGTGGGGTGCGAAGGATTCGTCAGGCGATCTGAAGAATTTCGCGGCGTACAGGGATGCGGCTCCGAATTGGGCGCTGTTTATGGGGTCGGGGGCACTATACTATGCGGGGCTCGAGATGGGGGCTGCCAGTCGCGCCACTTCACCGGGAAATCGTCGGTGGGTTAGGAGTCCCTGGTGTAAAGGCCGCTGTTGACGCCGTGGGCCTGGCCGGCGGGCCCGTGCGGCCGCCACTCCGCGACTTGGACGATCGCGACCGCCACAGAGTGGCTGAACTGCTGCACCAAGCAGGTCTTTCCCCTGACTCGTGTGCCAGATCCTGCCTGGGCCGAAGCTCTCTTCCAGCAACTATCAATCCCACGGATCCCCGGTTCGCCGCAGATAAGTGACGCTCAGGCAGCCCTCGCTGAGCAGCTTGGGAAATTGCGGTACGATGTGGAGTTTGAGCGCTTCACGACCTCGGCGCGGCCACTACTTGCCGTGTCGATTGCCGGTGCTGCCTTCGGATGGATCGTACTCATGCTAGCCCCACTGCTGGTCATGGATCTCGCCGGATGGGTGGTCACCCTGGTTGGCGGTGCAGCGCTTGCCCTGGTGGCATTGACCGCGGTGGGAATCGCCGAGGGGCATCTGCCATGGAACACCGAACCCGTGGAAGGAGTGAACCTGTGTGCCACGCGGGGCGACGCCACCATCTGGTTGGTGGCGCACTCGGATAGCAAGGGGCAGGGGCTGTCGCTGGCAGGGCGTGTTCTGGCAGTAGCCGCACTGGGTATGGGGCTCATCCTTTTGGTGGCCTGTTTGCTGATCCGGCCGTTCACTCCGCTTGAGTGGTGGGCGGTTCTCCCAGCGGTTGTCCTCATAACGACCGGCGGGGCAGCTCTGTCCAGAAAGGCGCTCACGAACGAGTCTTTCGGTGCGGTAGACAATGCGACTGGGATGATAGCTGCCGTGGTTGCCGCTGAGCAGCTGAATGACCGATCTGATGTGGGCGTTCTCATTACAGGTGCCGAAGAATTTGCCATGGCCGGTGCCAAGGCCTGGGTTGGTGCGCACGCAGTTGAAGGCACGTTCGTCAACTTCGACGGCGTTGACGCCAGGGGGAGATATCGCGTAATGACGCACGCAGTGCCCGGCCGAGGCGGATTTGACCACAGCCGTGAGATCGGGGAATCCCTGGTAAAGGCTTTGGCGGCGACCGGTGCCGAGGCCAGGCTGGTGAGTCTTCCACCCGGAGTACTCGTGGACGGTGTGGTACTCGCCAGAGCTGGGATGGCAGGGGTTTCACTCAGCCGCGGTGACTGGGAGACACTCAAAGTGGTTCACACCGAGCGGGACAAGCCGGAGCGAGTGGACGTCAGCTCAGCTGTCTTGGCGGGCCTGGCCACTGCCAAGGCGGTGAATGAACTTCTTGGTTGACGCGCTTTAGTGAGTGGCCTAGCTTTCACTGAAGGATGCCCCGGCGGTGACCCCCGGGGCTTTTTTGTGTCCTGTAACGGAAGGTGAAGCACCGATGTTTGCTGCTCAACGCCGCTGTCTGGTGGTTGTTGGTGCTCAGTGGGGTGACGAAGGGAAGGGCAAGATCGTAGACATCCTCTCCGAGCGCGCGGATCTGGTCATCCGGTACCAAGGTGGCGCAAACGCCGGCCACACGGTGGTTTGTGGCGACGAACAGTTCATCCTGCACCTGATTCCATCCGGAATTCTGCACCCGAATACGATGTGCGTCATCGGAAACGGGGTAGTGTTGAATCCGGAGACGTTACTGACCGAAATGGAAGACCTGCGGCAGCGGGGGATAGCCGTCGACGGCCGGTTGATCGTTTCGGACAGGGCCCACCTGGTGTTGCCCTACCACGTCCTGTTGGATCGTGCCACGGAGCGTAGCCGCAACATCGGAACGACAGGGCGGGGGATTAGTCCAGCATACGAGGATAAATCGGGTCGCAGGGGCGTGCGGGTTGGCGACCTGCGGGATTCCGCCCGCGCCTGCGGATTGGTAAGGGAAAATGTGGACCGCACTAACCGGCTACTCGAGGCGATGGGGTCCGAAGATAGGGCAGATGGTAGCGAGTGCGAAGAGCTGTTGGGTCGAGTGACACCTTACCTTTTACCATTGATAGCGGACACGGGGATGCTTGTGCACGACGCCATCAAGGCAGGGAAGAACGTCTTGTTGGAAGGTGCACAGGGAGCGTTGCTGGATCTTGATCACGGCAGTTACCCCTTCGTAACGACGTCGTCCACGACGGCAGGAGGAGCGGCGACCGGAGCGGGTATCGGGCCCACGGCGATCGAAGCGGTTCTCGGCGTGATAAAAGCCTACACTACAAGAGTCGGCAACGGACCGCTTCCCACAGAAGCTCACGGGACCGTAGGAGACCGACTCCGAGAGGTTGGCGGTGAATACGGTGCGACTACGGGGCGGCCGCGACGTTGCGGCTGGTTCGACGCTGTTGTCGCGCGCTATGCTGCGCGCGTGAACGGCCTCACTCACCTCGCCGTTACCAACGGAATTGCCCACGCTGGCCCGGGTCTACCTCGAACGAGTAGAGGAGCTCGTGGGTGCACCGATAGCATACGTCAGTGTGGGGACGCGACGCGACCAGATAATAGAGACCGGCTGAAAGGCTCTCAAGCCTGATGGCTATCTCCGCCTACCGAGGCGGTTGGGGGCTGGAGACATGCGACATATGACCAGACCACTCGTCGCTGTGGTGGCCCAGTCGTTCAAGGAGAGCTTCTCGGCCGCTGAGGTAGCGGAGCGGGTATCCAGGGGGGTGGCCTTAGCCGGCGCGGATCCTGAGGTCGTACTGGCCAGTGATGGAGGTGATGGGCTGTTGGAGGCGCTGACTAACGACCTCGACTGCGTCGAACCGGTCCGGGTGACCGACCCACTAGGTCGAAGTGTGAGGGCATCGATTGGGTGGCTGGACCAATCCACTGCCGTGGTTGAATCACGCCTGGCCTGTGGTCTAGGTCTGTTGTCCGCGTCGGAGCGAGATCCGCTCCGGACGTCAAGTCGTGGGGTGGGTGAGTTGGTGGGGCGTGGGATCGAGCGTGGGGCACGGGCGGTGCTAGTAGGCCTGGGAGGTAGTGCCACGATGGATGGGGGGGTGGGCATGGCACGTGTGTGGGGATGGGTTCCCCGTGACGCCACAGGTGCGAGATTGGTGGAGGGGGGTGGAGCGCTCGTTGATCTGACAAGGATGGATCCAGGCGAGTCACTCCCGATCTCGCTGGTCGGGTTGTGTGACGTTCAGAACCCGCTGACAGGGGTGGCCGGAGCGAGGGTTTACGCCGCTCAAAAAGGTGCGTCGGCCGTAGATGAGGAACGTCTGGCGCGTGGGCTCGAGCGTCTAGTTGGAGCTACTGCGGCGTTTGACGGAGCGGAGTTGGCGGCCAAGGAAGGTGCCGGGGCTGCTGGCGGACTCGGATTCGGGATCCTGTGCTTCGGCGCAGGCAGACTCACTTCTGGGGCGTCCTGGATTCTGGACAGAGTTGATTTTGCATCGATTCTCGCCAGAGCTTCGGCGGTGATCATGGGGGAGGGAGCATTCGATCGGACGTCCTTCATGGGTAAGCTCACTGGAGTTGTCCTGCAGCGAGCGAACGGTGCTGGTGTTCCTGTGCTGCTCCTGGCGCCGCGGGCCCGGAATGTGCCGGACGGAGTTACGGTCGAGACGGGCGGAGGTATCTGGTCGGGTGCCGAGCTGGAGCGTCGGGCAGCGACGGCAACAGAACGGATGCTTCGCTTGATGGCTGGCTAGGGCAATCCCATACTGTACTGCGAAGACGTTTCAAACAAATGATAACTAGGATCGATATTGCGCGATGGCTGATACCACGCTAATGGACAAGCTCGTGTCCCTTGCAAAGCGAAGGGGCTTCATCTTCCAGTCCTCGGAAATCTACGGTGGAGTGGGGTCCGTTTGGGACTACGGACCACTTGGAGTCGAACTCAAGAACAACTTGAAGGAACGATGGTGGCGTTCCATGGTTCACGAGAGATCCGACATCGAGGGACTCGACGCCGCCATCCTGATGCATCCGAGAGTTTGGGAGGCATCGGGTCACGTAGCTGGTTTCACGGATCCCATGGTTGACTGCCGGAAGTGTAAGGCCCGCTTCCGAGCAGACCAACTCGATCACATGCAGTGTCCCGAGAAGCCCAGCAAGAAACCGGGTGAAGCGGAACAGTGCGACCTTACCGAACCGAGAATGTTCAATCTCATGTTCAAGACGTTCATGGGCCCCGTTGAGGACGATGCTGCAATCGTGTACTTGCGTCCCGAAACAGCGCAAGGGATCTACGTGAACTACTTGAACGTCATGCAAGCCTCACGACAGAAGATCCCGTTTGGGATTGCACAGGTTGGGAAGGCGTTTCGTAACGAGATAACTCCGGGGAACTTCATATTCCGAACCCGGGAGTTTGAGCAAATGGAGATGCAGTTCTTCGTCAAGCCCGGCGAGGATGATCGTTGGTTTGAGGAATGGCGTGAAAGGCGTTTGCAGTGGCACGTCAATCTTGGGATCGACGAGGCTAAGTTGAGATTCCACCAGCACGCCGAGGACGAACTTGCTCACTATGCCAAGTTGGCCTACGACATCGAATACGAATTCCCCTTTGGCTGGCAGGAGTTTGAAGGGATCCACAATCGTACGGATTTCGACTTGAGCCGCCACCAAGAGTATTCGGGAAAGAAGCTGGACTATCTCGATCCGGTGACGCAGGAGCGATTCGTTCCGTACATCATAGAGACTTCCCTAGGGGCGGACCGCCTCGCGCTAGTGGTTCTGGTGGATGCGTATCGGGAGGAGGAGGTCAAGGGAGAGAAGCGCGTCGTGTTAGGACTGAACCCTGCAGTGGCGCCGATCAAGGTCGGCATATTCCCGCTCGTCAAGAAAGATGGGATGCCGGAATTTGCACAGCGAGTGCATGATGATCTGCGGGGACGGTTCCCTGTCTTCTACGACGACGGCGGGTCAATCGGTAGGCGCTACCGTCGGCAAGACGAAGCCGGTACGCCGTTCGGTGTGACGATTGACGGACAAACTCTCGAGGATCAAACCGTTACGGTTAGGCATCGTGATACGCTCGAGCAGGATCGGGTCCAGGCCGAACACCTAGCTGCTTATGTCGGGGAACGTCTGGCGGCGTGAATATCACTGAACTCGTTTCACGGGGCGAGGCTATTCACGAAGAACTGGGCCGCGAGTATTACCTGACTTTGGCGGGCCTCAAGCCTGAGCCCGCATTTCAGGAGATCTACGATCGCTATCCTGAACTGGTTTGTGACGACGTACTTGCGACGGTGAAAGAGGGTGGTTCACTACCACTGCTAGAGTGGATTGTCGGAGTACGCATAGGGCGCAAGGTTGCCCCTCTGGAGGAGCGCCAGCTAGAGTGGGAGCAGGCTGCAGTCCTGCAGGTCGGCGGTCGGGAAGTCCCGTATCTGCGGGCCACGATCGAGTTGGCCAACTCGGCCGATCGAGAATACCGGCTACAACTGGATCAAGCACGCGCCCGCGAGGGAGCTCGCGGCCTAGGCGGTATAAAGGGGGATAGACTAGCGCTCGAGCACGCCGAAATGTCGGCTCTCGGATACTCAGATTATGTCTCTGCCGTGTCTGCTTTGTCGGGAATCGATCTCGACACGCTAGGCAGTTCAGCGGTGGAGTTTCTTGACCAAACCCAGGACATGTATCGCGACTCGCTGGCGAGGGTGGTCAAGAAACGCCTCGGTTTGGGCCTGGACCAACTCATGCGTGCTGACACGTCTTGGACCTTCCGGGCCGACGAGTTCGATGCGGCATTCCCACCCGACGCACTGATCGACACTGCGATCGGTCAGATGCGAGAAATGGATCTGGATGCGGAACAGGGCGGGCGAGTACTGTTCGACACGGAGGACCGGGATGGCAAGCAACCCAGGGCCTTCTGCGTACCGGTGCGAGTCCCCGAGGAAGTCTACCTCGTAATAAGGCCACACGGGGGCCACAACGACTACCGCACCTTCTGGCACGAACTGGGGCACGCAATGCACTTCTCGTCGCCTGCGCGGTCACTACCGTTTGAGGCACGGTGGCTAGGGGACAGTTCGGTCACCGAAGGCTTCGCCATGTTGTGGGATCACCTGACCCTGGATACCACGTGGCTCAGGAGGTACACCGACCTTGGGGACCATGACATTCGCTCACTGACGTTTGAGCTGGCAGTGCAGGAGCTTCACCTCGTGAGACGGTACGCGGCAAAGATCCTTTACGAGCTGTCGCTACATAGATCTGACTTGATAGGTATAGGGCCTGAGTATGTCAGCCGTCTGAGCGACGCTACCTTATTCCGTTACTCGGAAGACGACTACCTCGGAGACGTTGATCCCGGATTCTATTCGGCAAGGTACGTTCGGGCCTGGCAGTTGGAGTCGCTGATCTCAGAGCAGCTGAGGCAGCGGTTCGACGAGGACTGGTATCGCAATCCCCAGGCGGGTGAGTTTGTCCATCAACTCATGTCCCGGGGGCAAGGCACTCCGGCGGATGGGTTCGCCAATGAAGTGGCTGGCGTTGACCTAACCTTCGACGCCCTCATCCGCCGGGTGGAATCGCTACTGGCTTGATCTAGCTAGGGGCATGCCATGCCCCGAATCGGCCTAACTCGTTGCAGGGCAAGCGACTGGGCGATGAGACGAGAGGTTTGAC
>JARRLJ010000257.1:0-4201 GCA_037387025.1 Gemmatimonadales bacterium | reverse complement strand
CCGAACGCGAACAACCCTGCAGCCATAGCCGTGAGGTAATTGCTAAACGTGATGCCGCTCGGGGTTGTATGTGCCGCAACGAAGTGCTGCGGCAGTCGCGAGCCGAGCGTGAAACCGATCACGATTATGAGAACAATTGCCAGTACCTTGCCGGCTGTGAACAGTGTCTGGAGAGCACTGCCGTGCTTGACGCCCAGATAGTTCACGACAGAAAGAGCCAGGATAACAGCGATCGCAACCACCTTGATCCCAGCATCGCCCAAAGGGAAGAAGTAGGCGCTGTACCTGGCAAACACGACGGCGATTGCCGCAATTATCCCGGAATGCATGCTCCAAAACATCGCCCAACCCCACAAGAAGCTGGTTGATGGGTTGTATGCTTCCCGCAGATAGACGTAGACTCCTCCCGTCTCCGTGAACGTCGAAGCCAATTCGGCGCACACGAGTGCGCCCAGCAAAGTCAAGATCCCCGAGACCAACCATACCAGCATGACTCCAAGGATTGACGGTACGTCACCCGTAATCTCGGACGGTTGCACAAAGATGGACGCACCGATGATCGTACCCACGACCATGGCCGTCGCTTGGGGAAGGCGAATGGCCCGTCTGAGTTTCGATACAGACGTTGATATCATCCGTCTAGCAAGGGATATCTAACGACGGCCAATTCCTACTCTGTCTTGATCCTGCTGACTACCATGTCACCCATTTGTGATGTACCGATACCGCTGCGGGCGTCGGCCGAGGGAACCTCACCGCCCATCAGCAAATCCTGCACCGCGTGCTCAATCCGGGCAGCAGCGCCGGCTTCGCCCAGGAACTCGAGCATCATGCTAACAGCACCGATCGAGCCCAACGGACATGCCACGTTCTTTCCTGCGTGTTTCGGCGCCGATCCGTGAATGGGCTCAAACATGGATGTCTTCCCGGGATGAATGTTCCCCGAAGCAGCTATGCCCATACCACCCTGTAGCATGGACCCGAGGTCCGTTATGATGTCCCCGAACATATTCGTCGTTACGACCACATCGAACCATTCTGGATTCTTGACCATCCACATACAGCAAGCGTCGACGTAGGCGTGATCGGTCCGGATGTCAGAGAAGTCCGCTGCCACCTTGGCAAATGCGCGTGTCCATATGTCTTGAGGCCTCAGAGCATTTGCCTTGTCAACGAGTGTGACAGTGGGCTTGTGATCTGGTCCCTTTTCCTTAGCTCGTTTCCGTGCTAGTTCGAAGGCGTAGCGTGAGGCTCGCTCGCACCCCTTCCAGGTATATACCCCATTCACCAGCGCAACCTCATCGGGGGTACCTTTCTTCAGATGCCCGCCGATTTGGGAGTAGAAACCCTCGGTGTTCTCTCGCACCACTATGAAGTCTATGTCTTCCGGCCCCTTGTCATTCAACGGGCACAGGTGCTCAGCATACAGTTTGATCGGTCGCAAGTTGATGTAGAGATCGAGCCCAAACCGCAGCCCGAGAATGACTGAGCGTTCGACGAGCCCCGTCTCGACGTCAGGATGTCCGATGGCACCGAGCAGCACCGCGTCTAGTGTCCGCCACTCGTCGATCACCGCTTCTGAAACGAGCTCCTTGGTCTTGAGGTAATACTCACCGCTATAGGGATACTCGACCAGCTTGTATTGAAATCCTTCGATAGCTGCTACCGCCTCGAGGGCCTTGAGTCCCTCGCTGTTCACTTCCGGACCTATACCGTCACCCGGAATCACTCCTATGTTGTATGATTTCATCCTGTCTCCAGACTAGGTGACCCAGACAACCTCGTTTCTTGCCTAAGACCCGCAGCCAACATGGCGATAGAGCCTCGCCGTCACAAGTGTCATATGAGGCCGAGGAGCCCATTCTGGTGCCAGAGCCTCGGACTAGACATCTTTAGAGCTCCATATCGCTAGGGTACAACCCTGCCACATTGTGAGGAGCGCAATCATGCGATGTAATAGATGCGGCCATAGTTCGGCCGACTCCGATAAGTTCTGTGCCGAATGTGGCATGTTTTTGCGGGATGCCTTCGTGGATCACCGCCTCATACATGCCCGGATCATTGACAGCGAAGGCAAGCACAAGGAAGCGCGTCGCGAACTCGAGCGTCTGGTGGAGGCAGAACCAGAGAACGCTTTGGCAAGTCACTTGCTTGGCAACGCTTATTTCCACCAAGGAACGCTCGATCTGGCCATCCAGCGATACCAAAAGGCGCTCGAACTAGCGCCCCGATTCGTCAGCTGTTCATACGATCTGGGTGTTGCCTATTATCACCGCGGCAATATGAAGGGCGCAATCAGAGCGTTCAGACACTGCCTGGAGATCGATCCCAACTACAACGCAGCACATTATCGCCTTGCCATTGCGTTGTTCCATGCGGGAGAACTAGATCAGGCTATGGAACACTTCGAAAAATGCACCGCTCTCACGCCAGAGTACCTGATGGCCCGGTACCACATTGGCGTGATATACGAGCGGCTGGGAGACCGGGAATCAGCAGCCCACGAGTTCCAGCGGAGTATGGACGATGCGGTTGAGGAGGTAAGTAGCCTCTACCATCTGGCAGAGTATCACAGATCGAAAGGCGAAGAGGACAAGGCGACGGAGTTGCTCGAGCGCGCTCGTCAATTCGGACGCGCTGGCGTTGCATGATCCCGCTCCGAGGCACCCTCGAATAGGGAGATCAGCGTGACAGTTCCTACGGAAGAAGGGCTCGTATACGACTGGGCGGCCGCAGATGCAGACGTTTCGATGCCGGGGAAGTTGGCCATGTTGGACGACGAGACACTGCGTGACGGTCTGCAGAGCCCCTCCGTCACCGACCCCCCAACAGACGTCAAGATCAGGATCCTCCACTTGATGGACAGTCTAGGCATCGAGACTGCGGATGTCGGTCTTCCTGGCTCGGGACCACGTCAGAGAGATGCAGTAGAACGGCTCTGCCGTGAGATATCGAGTGAGAAGCTTCGAATCAGGGCCAATTGCGCCGCACGTACGATGATAGTGGACATCCAACCGATTGCTGATGTGGTGCAAAAGACCGGCGTTCCGATAGAAGCGTGCGTTTTCATAGGAAGCAGTCCTATCAGACAGTACGCTGAAGAGTGGGATCTGGAACACTTGCTGCGACACACTCGCGAGGCAGTGGAATTCGCGGTACGAGAGGACCTCGAAGTCATGTACGTCACCGAGGATACCATTCGTGCCAAGCCCGAAGACCTACGTGTGCTCCTGACTGCGGGAGTCGACGCCGGGGCCAGCCGCCTCTGCCTCTGCGACACCGTTGGGGCTGCAGTCCCCAAGGGCGTCACCAGTTTGGTGACCTGGGTCAGAAAGCTGCTGAGTGAGCTCGGTGTTGGAGACAAGGTTGGTGTCGACTGGCACGGTCACCGCGATCGAGGACTCGATGTGGCCAACACGCTTGCTGCGCTCGAGGCCGGAGCCACACGCGTGCACGGCACTGCACTCGGCGTAGGAGAGCGTGTGGGCAATACACCAATGGAACAACTCTTGGTCAACCTCAAGCTTTTGGGATGGCGCGATGACGACCTTACCGCCCTCCCAGATTACGTCGATACCGTATCGAAAGCTGTGGGTGTACCAATACCGGTCAACACACCTATAATCGGACGCGATGCCTTCAGAACTGCAACCGGAGTGCACGCGGCGGCTGTCATCAAGGCCAAGAGGAAAGGTCAGTCCTGGCTCGCTGATCGCGTTTACTCGGGTGTTCCAGCAAGCTGGGTCGGCCGCGAACAGGAAATTGAAGTCGGACATATGTCCGGCGCATCCAACGTCGTGTACTATCTCAATGCTCACAATCTCCCTGACTCGCCAGAAGTAGTCCAAGCCGTCTTATCCGCGGCAAAGAAGTCAGAGCGACTTCTGACGGAAGAGGAGATCTTGGAAGCCGTTAAATCAGCCTCTAATGGTGGCACCCCCTGACCCAGACGTTGCCGACTACCTGCGTCCGACTGACTTCATCGACAGCGATAGTCCGGACGTTATGGAATACGCTCGTGCTGCCACAAGCGATAGGACAACGGACGTCGGCAAGGCAGTAGCACTCTATTACGCTGTACGCGACGGGATCCGCTACGATCCGTACTCCGTCGACTTGAGCGTCACTGGGCTGCGCGCCAGCAGCACCGTCATACGTGGATCTGCGTTCTGTGTTCCTAAGGCAGTCCTACTGGCTGCTG